>WQVT01000181.1 GCA_009785715.1 Acidimicrobiaceae bacterium
GAGGGCTACTTCCGCGCGTCACACAGCGTTGCCAATCCGGGGACGGCGACCCCGGTCGAGGGCGGGTTCATCGTCACGGTCCACTCTCCCTATCAGTCCGGCGTGCCGTACTCGAACTACGTCACGGTCAACGCCCGCGTGGTGGGCGGCGTCTCCGACGCGGCCCAGGTCGTCTCCGCCATCGTGCCGATCGAGCAGGTCGAGGTGCTCGACGACTGGGGCGGCGACACCACGCTCGGCCAGCGGGGGAGCGGGTCGAACACCGTGGTGGTCAGCGACGTGTTCGTGCCGGCGTCCCGGGTGGTCCCCTTCGACTGGATGTTCCGCGACTACGAGGGCTCGGTCGGGGTCGAGTTGCACGGCAACCCGATGTACCTCGGCCCTGTGGCGTTCTTCTTCCACAGCGAATTGGCGGCAACGATGGTCGGGGCGGCGAAGGCCGCGGTGGACGAGTACGAACAGATCATCACCACCCGGACCAGCCTTTTTCCGCCTTTCGCCCCCCGAGTCGAGGATCCGATGCACCTGAGCGACCTCGGCATGGCGATGACGATGGCGGACGCCTCTGAAGCACTGCTCATCAAAGCGTCCGAGCGGTACATGGAGTATTGCGAGGCCACGGCCGAGCGTGGCGCGCCCTTCACGCAGGAAATGGACGTCCGCCTCTACGGGGTTGCGCAAAGGGCTGCACAGATGGCGTGCGACGCCGTGCAGATGCTCTTCTACTCAGCTGGCTCGGCAGCCGGCAAGCGGGGGCAGCCGATGCAGCGGTATTTCCGAGATGTGGCAATGTACCGGGGACACATCTCTGCCCAATACCACTGGGCGGCGCGCAGGATCGCCGAGGCCCACTTCGCCGCCCGGGACACACAACATGATCAGGGGGAAAGCTGATGGGAAAGGCCTACGTCTACACCGCATTCGGGGGACCCGAAGTCCAGCGCTTCGTCGACCTGCCAACGCCCACGCCAGGCGAGGGCGAGCTCTTGGTCCGGGTGCAGGCCGCCGGCGTGAACCCGGCAGACTGGAAGCGGCGGTCGAACCTCCGGCGCTCCCCCGACCCGTTCCCCGGCGATACCCCCATGGGGCTCGAGGCCGCGGGCGTGGTCGAGGCGGTGGGAAGCGGGACGGAGGGGTTCGCGGTCGGGGACCGTGTCTTCGGCAGCGTGGCGCGCAACGGCGGATGGTCGGAGCATTCGGTGCTCTCGGTTGGCCAGGCGGCGCTGATTCCCGACGGGGTGTCCTTCGCCGATGCTGCGACGCTTCCGGTCGCAGCCGCGACCGCCTACGACGCGATCGTCCAGCTCAAGCTGCAGCCTGGCGAGACGGTCGTCGTGACCGGGGCGGGCGGGGGCTGCGGGATCGCCGCCGCCCAGATCGCACAGGCCCAGGGCGCTCGGGTCATCGGGACCGCGAGCGAGGCCAAGCGGCAGCTCCTGGAGTCGATCGGGGTGCAGCACGCGGTCTACGGCGAGGGGGAGGCCGACCGGGTGCAGGCGTTGGCGCCCGGGGGTATCGACGCCCTCTACGACAACGTCGGGGGCACCTCGCTGCGGGCGCTCGGACCGCTCGTCAAGGACCCCTCGCGCATCGTCACCGCCGCGGACGTTCCGACCGCCACCGAGCTCGGTGGTGCTGCCGTGGCCAGGGCCCGCAACTCCGAGGTCCTGCGCATCGTGGCGCAGATGGTCGCCGACGGCACGTTGAAGCCCTTCGTCACCGAGGTCTTCCCCCTCGATCGCGTCGGAGACGCGCTGGCCCTCGTGGAAGGCGGTCACGCCACGGGCAAGGTGGTCGTCGAAGTCGGATAGCCGTTTGCGCGCTGCGTGCGGTCCCCGTGCTAGGCGGGGTGCGGGGCCGGCACCGGCACGCCGAGCTCCTCCATCAGCCGGCTGAGCGTCGACCAGATCCCGGCGTCGATCGGGATGCCGTGCGCCTCGCGTTGACCGCGCGTGCGGTACTCGACCTCCCCGGGATAAAAGATGTCGCTCACGTCGTCGGCGCGGGGCGAGGTGTGGATGTACTCGACGAACTCCGCCACGTCTCGCTTGAACACCGACAGGTCGCGGAACCGAGCGACATCGAAGATGGCGATGAAGCTTCCGTCGTTGTGCCGGCCGTCGGCGGCCACGCCATGTCCGAGGCCGGTCAGCAGCCCGCAGAGGATCTCGACGACGAAGGACAGGCCGAAGCCCTTGTGACCCTGATCGCCCCCGAGCGGGAGCAGCGCCCCGCCGGCGAAGTATGCGGCGGGGTCGGTGGCGGGTCGGCCCTCGGCGTCGAGGAACCACCCCTCCGGCGCGCTCTTCCCGGTGTCCCGTGCCAGTGCCACCTTGCCCGCCGCCACCGCGCTGGTCGCCATGTCCAGCACGATCGGGCCGGGCAGGTCGCTCGGGATGCCGAAGCAGACCGGGTTGGTGCCGAGCCGCGCCGTGCGCCCACCGAATGGCGCCACGGCCTTCGGCCCCCTGCCGGAATCGGCGGTGACCAGGGCGATCATGCCCTCGTCGGCGATCGTCGTGGCGTAGGAGCCCAGACGCCCCATGTGGCCCTGCTGGCGGATCGTGATCGCGGCCGTCCCGCTCGAGCGTGCCTTTTCGATGCCCAGGCTGACGGCCCGATCCGTGATGACGAAGCCGAAACCCCAGTTGCCGTTGACGACCGCCGTCGTGGACGTCTCCTGCTCCACCTCGAAGGCGGCGCCGGGAACGATCTCGCCACGGTCGATCTGACGCAGGTACTGCGCCGTCGTGATCACGCCGTGGGAGTCGTGGCCGGCGAGGTTGGCGTCGAGCTGATGCCGAACGACGACGCCGGCCTCCACCGGCGGCACCCCCTTGGCCCGGTAGACGGCCTCGAGGGCGACCGCAAGCTCAGCAGCGTCGAAGTTCGGCATCTGCGCACCCGTTTCCTTCACCGTGTCCCGGTCGTGGGGCGCTGGTCCCCACGACCGGAATGTCAGAGGGTGTCTACGACTTCCAGAGGTCCGGCCACTGGAAGAGGTAGTTGTTGTAGTTGGTCGAGCTGACGCCCCCACCGTGGACGTTCTTGCTCGCGATGTTGTACAGCGGACCTGCGTACAGGAACGGCATGAGCGCGTTCTTTGCCATGTACTGGTAGATCTGCTTGTAGATCGACAGGCGGGTGTCGTAGTTCGTCGTCGAGGCGCCCTGGTTGATCAGCTTGTCGAGATGCGGGTCGTGGATACCCGTGAACGGGGCGGTCGACTCCACCCGCCAGGTCATCCCACCGACGCCGATGCCCGGGTCGAGGCCCCCTGCACCACCGCCGGTGATCTGCCAGGAGCCGTTCTGAAATGCGGCGACCAGCTGAGCCAGGTTGACCGTCTTGATCTGGACATGCATGCCCGCCGCGGTGAACTCGCTCTGCTCGGCCTCGTTCAGTGTCGGTCCGATGGCGAACCCGGTGAGGTCGAAGCTCAGGCCACCCAACTGCTGGACCAACGCCTTGGCCTTGGCCAGGTTGTAGGTGGGATAGCCCGGAACCTTGCCGATCGGGAACAGGCTCGCCGGTCCGTCACCGCCGGTCTCGACGACACCCTTCCCGCCGGCCGCGACCTTGTTCAACGCCTCAGGGTTCAGGGCGTAGTAGACCGCCTCGCGAGCCTTGATGTTGTTGAACGGCGGGATCTTCGTGTTCAGCTGCAAGGCCCCGGTCCCGGCACCCGGCGTGACCTCGACGTGCACCTGCGGGTTCTTCTCGGCCGCCTGGACGACGGGGTAGGTGGCCACCTGCTGCGCCACGTCGGCCTGACCGCTGATCACCGCGCTGTACGCGCTCTGATCCGTCCCGATGCTCTCGAAGATGACCTCGTTCAGATAGGGATGGCCCTTCTGCCAGTAGTTCGGGTTCTTCACGAGGACCAGCTTCGAGTTCTGGTTGTCGCTCTTCACCATGAACGGGCCGGCGCCCACGGGCGCCAACTCGAACGCCTTCTCCCCCATCTTCTGCTCGGCCGTGGGTGAGGCGATCCAGTTCGGCGTGGCGATGGAGTCCATGGAGTTGATGATCGGCGCGAACGGCTTCGTCAGGTGCAGCACCACGGTGTACTGGCCCTGGGTCGTGACCTTCGCGACCGGGAAGCTCGTGAAGAGGTTCGTGCGTCCGTTCGCCGGGAGCAGGTCGCGGTTGATGTTCCATTCCACGGCCGCGGCGTTGAACGGGGTGCCGTCGGTGAACTTCACGCCGTGGCGCAGGAAGAACTCGACCACCTTGTTGTTGTCAAGGAACTTGTAGCCGGTCGCCAGGTCCGGCACCGCCTGGCCCTTAGCGTTCTGGGTGAACAGCTGGCCGAAGATCGCGTCGTTGTACGGCTCGTCCTCGACCAGGCAGCAGACGTTGGTGGCCGGGTCCAGACCATTCGGCCAGTTCCCGATGCCCCCGGTGTTCTCGAGGACGGTCAGCGTCCCCCCGGACACCGGGGCCCCGCTCCCTGCGGCGTTCGCCGCGCCCCCGAAGCTGAACAGGAGCGCCCCCACCGCCAGCGCCGATGCCGACGCCAGCACCGACCGAATCCTCCGCCGGCCGGTCACCGTGCCTGCCTCGAGGTCGCGTCGACGGTTTGCCGGGCAGACCGGCCGCTTCGCGGCAATAGCCGGTGACGAAGGCGCGTTCCCACCTCACCGACAGCACTTCTGTCAGTCATCATACAAAGCATGGCTAAATTGTTCCCCCTCTGGATGCCAGCAATCGGGATAGTAGCAGCGTCCCGCGGTTTGGCAACGCGCCACGAGTGGGACGAAGGCAGGCTGTTTAGGCAGCCACTTCTCCTAGGCAGCGGGCACCAATTCGACCCGAATTGGTTCACCCTGTTCTGTAAGACATTTCGCGGCGAAGGTGGAAAATGAAGACGTCGAAGATTGCCTCGTAATCGGTCGCGCCCCTGGGCACGATCGGGACACCTCACATCGGCTGGGCCCGATAGTGAGAAGCGCTCAGCGCTTCGCGAACTCCAGGATGTCGGAGGTGAGGCGGTCGCGGTGCGTCGCATACAGGCCGTGTGGTGCGTTCTCGTAGACCGTAAGGACCGACCCCGGGATGAGTCCGGCAGCCACCTGTCCCGAGAGTTGCACGGGAATGGAGCGGTCCTGGTCGCCGTGGATGATCAGGGTCGGGACGCGGATAGCCGCCATATCGGCGCGCCGATCGGTCTGGGTTCCCGTCTTATTGAACTCGATGACCGCCCGCAGAGAGGTATCCATCATGTCCAGTCGAGTCCACTCGACAATCCCGGGCGAGACCGCGCAACCGGGGAGACCCGAGCCGAAGTATCCGTCCTGACTCGCGTCCATCCAGGCGGTGAAGTCCTTCTTCCAGCCTTCCCGCACGGCCGCGAGGAGCGCCGGGTCCACGCCGTTCGGGTTGTTGTCGGTCCGAATGGGCAGTGGGCCCACGGGGCAGGTCAGCACCAGCCCGGCGACCCGGCGGTCCCCGTGGCGGGTGAGGTAGCGCACCGCCTCCCCCTCACCCATGGAGTAGCTCACCAGCGTGACGCCGTCGAGGTCGAGGTGATCCATGAGCGCGGCCAGGTCGTCGGCGAGCGTGTCGTAGTCGTAGCCCGATCCCGGGCGGCCCGACCGACCGTGGCCCCGCCGGTCGTAGGCAATGGTCCGGAATCCCTGATCGGCGAGCGTCACCATCTGGTACTGCCACATCTTGGAGCTCAAGGCCCACGCCGACACGAACACGATCGGCGGGCCGTCTCCCCAGTCCTCGAAATGGATCGGGGTCTGGTCGTTGGCGTGAAACGTCGGCATGGTTGTCTCCCCTGCTGTTCTGTCC
>WQVT01000182.1 GCA_009785715.1 Acidimicrobiaceae bacterium
AGCGTCCGGGTAGCCATTAGATCCCCCCCACGAACCGGCCGGGCGAGAGGATCCGCTCCGGATCGAATTGGGCCTTTATCCGGCGCATCAGGTCGAGCCCCGGCACCGGTCCCCACCGGTCCACGTCCCCGATCGACCCCGGAGGCCCGTCGAGGACGACCACGGTGCCGCCCAACCCTCCGGCGTAGCGACGAAGCCGCCCCACCAGTTCGATCAGGCACGACGCATCCGCCGGCCCACCGCTCCCCCCGCGAACGGCCGCCAGCAGCGAGCCGGCGCCGGCCGAGCCCCGGAGGTCGACCGAGAGACCCGTCGCCAGGGCCGCGTCCTCCACGCCGGCCAGCAGGCGCGGGAGGGAGGCCACCTCGGTGGTGAGGCGGAGGAGGACGGCGTCGGATCCGGCCTGTCCGGCGGGGCGCCTCCCCCACCACGGCGGGGCGATGTCGGTGATGTCGGCGTCACCGGCGAGCTCCGCCAGCGCCGTCGCCCTCTCCGCCACGGTGGCGGCCCGGCCTTCGAGGAGGATCGAAACGGTGAGCGGCCCGCCCGCCGGCCGGTCCAGTTCCAACGCCGCGGGCACCAGCTGGGAATGCAGCACCCGCCGGGCCAGGGTCCCGGCCGCCTCGCCCGACCCGGGCCGCACGGTCACCCAACGGGTCGCCTCGGGCAAGGGATGCAGCCGGAACACCAGCTCGGTGAGCACGGCGACGGTGCCCCACGAGCCGTGGAGGAGCTTGCCGAGGTCGTAGCCGGCGACGTTCTTGACCACCTTGCCGCCCGTCCGCGCCGCGACACCGTCGGCCCGCACGAAGGTGGCGCCGATCAACAGGTCCCGCAACGTCCCATAGGCGAGCCGGCTCGGCCCGGCGAGCCCGTGGGCGACGAGTCCCCCGATGGTGGCCGAGCCGTGATCGCCGTCTATGCCGAGGCGTTGTCCGCTGCCGGCGAGCGCGGCCTGCAGGTCGGTCAGGCGGGTACCGGCCCGCACCACGACCACGAGGTCACCGGCCACGTGCTCGACGACCCCCGTCAGCCCCGTGAGATCGACCACCAGGTCGGCGCGGCAGGGCGGCGCGCCCCAGGCGAGGGTGGTGCCGGCGCCGCGGGGGACGACCGCCAGGTTCCGCTCCCGGGCTGCGGCGAGAACGGTCGAGACCTCTTCCGTGCTCGTCGGGCGGGCGACGAAGTCTGGTTGCACCCCGCCCACCGCGTCGTCGGCGCTTGCCGGCGACACCGCCACTTTGTCCAACTCCAGAAGCATCATCTTTTAGAAGACGCCGGCGAGGTTCTCGGTGGAATCGTGGACCTTGGGAACCTCACCACACAGCCGCGGCGTCGGGAAAACCTTGGCGGGATTCGACAGCGAATCAGGGTCGAAGGCACAGCGCAGGAGTCCCATGGTGTCAAGGTCGTCATCGGAGAACATGCGGGGCATGTACTTGGCCTTGTCCGCTCCGACCCCGTGCTCACCGGTGATCGATCCGCCGTGTTCGATGCAGAGGTCCAATATGGCGCCCGACACTTCCTCGGCCTTTTCGGATTGGCCCTCGATCGTGGCGTCGAAGAGAACCAGGGGATGGAGGTTCCCATCGCCGGCGTGGAAGACGTTGGCGACCCGGACGCCACCAGCGGTGGAAAGCGCGGCGATGCGTTGCAGCACGGCAGGCAAAGCCGTCCTCGGGATCACCCCGTCCTGGACGATATAGTTCGGACTGATACGCCCGACCGCGGCGAAGGCCGACTTGCGGCCCTTCCAGATGAGCGCCCGCTCGGCCTCGTCGGCCGCCACCCGGATCTCGCCGGCCCCGGCCTCCCGGCAGTGGCGCTCGACGGCGGACAGTTCCTGGGCGACGTCGGCGGCCGCCCCGTCGACCTCGACCACGAGGACGGCGCCGGCCCCCTCCGGGTAGTGACAGGCCACCGCGGCCTCGGCAGCCTCGATCGCCAGGGCGTCCATCATCTCGATCGCGGCCGGGACGATGCCGGCGGCGATGATGGCGGAGACGGCGGCACCGGCATGGTCGGTGGTGGCGAAGCCGGCCAGCACGGTGCGCACGGCCTCGGGACTCCGGGTGAGGCGGACCGTGATGTCGGTGGCGATGCCGAGGGTGCCCTCCGACCCGACGACGAGGCCGACGAGGTCGTATCCGGGGGCGTCGGGGGCCTTGCCGCCGAGCTCCACGGTCTCGCCCTGCGGTGTGACCCAGGTGGCGCCGGTGACGTGGTTGGTGGTGAACCCGTACTTGAGGCAGTGGGCGCCTCCCGAGTTCTCGGCCAGGTTCCCGCCCACCGAACAGATCTGCTGGCTGGAGGGGTCGGGCGCGTAGTACAGGCCGTGGGGGGCGGCTGCCTTTGACACGTCGAGGTTGACGACGCCTGGCTGCACGACCGCCCGCAGGTTCTCCGGGTCGATCTCGACGATGTGCCGCAGGCGTGAGGTGACGATCAGCACCCCGTCCGCGTGGGGGAGCGCGCCCCCCGAGAGGCCCGTACCCGAGCCGCGGGCGACGAAGGGGACACCGGCTTCCGAGCAGAGACGGACGGTTTCCGCTACCTGCGCGCCGGTTCGGGGCAGGACGACGAGGGCAGGCGTCACCTTGTACTGCGCCAGCCCGTCGCACTCGTACGTGCGGCGCTCGGCCGGGTCGTCGATCACTCCGTCCTCGCCCAGGACCGCGCGCAGGCGGGTGGTGAGGTCCACCATCGGCATCGTTGCCACATTCCCCTCCCGGCCGGGGCCTCAGCACCCGGACCGCCCTGATCGTATACCGGTTAAATGCAACAGGCATGTCCGCTCGCCGGTCTGGCGATCCACGAGGGTGCCGCTGCGCCGGAATCCGGCTGCCGGGTGCGGACAAGTAGCGTGCTGAGCATGGCGGATGGGGCCGTCGAGCCCACCGAGCGAATCCCCGAGCCCCCCGGTGGGCGCCGGGGCGGAACCGAGACGCCTGGGCGCGTGTCCGCCCGGCTGCCGGCGTCAATTGGAGCGCGGGACATCCTGGCCCAGGTGGGGTCGCTTCTTCCCACGTTGCCCCCCTCGGAGCAGCGGGTGGGGCGGGTGATCCTGGCGAATCCCGACCACGCCGCCCTCCTCACCATCACCGAGATCGCCACCCTGGCGGCGACGTCGGAGACCACGGTGGTCCGCTTCTGCCGCAGCCTCGGCGTGGGCAGCTATCCGAGGCTCCGCATCGCCCTCGCCGCCGCCGCTGGTCGTGCCGGAGCCGAGCCGGCCTCGCGGCTGTCTCCGGACATCGACACGGCGGACGATCTCGCCACGGTCGTTGCCAAGATCGGTGCAGCCGATAGCCGGGCGATCGCGGACACGCTCGCCAATCTCGATCTCGAAGCGCTCGGTCGCACAGTCGCCGCCGTTTCCGAGGCACGCCGGATCGACGTCTACGGGGCGGCGGCCAGCGGGCTCGTGGCCCTCGACCTGCAGCACAAGCTGCTGCGCATCGGGCTCAACGTCTTCGCCTGGAGCGATCCCCACATGGCGCTGCCGTCGGCTTCGAGTCTCACGGCAGCCGACGTTGCCATCGCCGTTTCCCACACGGGGACGACGGTCGAGACGATCGACGCGCTGGCCGAGGCCCGGGACCGCGGGGCGACGACGGTGGCGATCACCAACTTTCCTCGTTCGCCCATCGCACGCATCGCCGAGGTGGTCGTCGCCACCTCGGTCTCCGACAGCACCTTCCGCTCCGGCGCCCTGGCCAGCAGGAATGCCGAGTTGACCCTGGTGGACTGCCTCGTCGTCGCCGTCGCCCAGCGTCACTTCGCACAGACCGTCGACGCGCTGGCCCGGACCCGGGAATCGGTCCGTTCGCACCACCGCTCATAAGTTGGTCAAATAGCATTGCGGTCGCTAGGAATGCCCCGGCTGGCTGCCGGCGTTGCCACTGACCATGAGCACCACGCCATCGTCGCCGGATCCCGACGCCGTGGAGGTCTACTGGCGTCCCGGCTGCGGCTACTGCAGTCGCCTCCTGCGGCATCTCGACCGGGCAGGGGTGGCGGTCCGGCTCCACAACATCTGGGAGGACGACGGCGCCCGCCGCTTCGTCCGTGAACACAACGGAGGCGACGAGACCGTTCCCACGGTGGCGGTGGGCGACGTCGTCGTCACGAACCCGCCGCCCCGTCTCTTCGTCGAGCAGTTGCGGTCGGAGCACCCCGGGCTGGTGGGCGAAGCCGAGCCCGAGGGGCTGTTCGGGCGCCTGCGGGGGCGCCCCGGCCAGGCATGAGCGTCTCTTCACAAATTCTTCGCCTGCCCGAGGCATGATGCCGCCCGGCGTCGGGCACACTGGTTGGTGAGCAGGTCGGGGACCCTCCCCGGCGCGCAGGAGCGAGGATGACCACCGCAGTCAAGTCCGCGTTCGATCGCATCAACAAGGAGTACGCCACGACCGGTGGCGCCCCCGCGGGCAGTTCTGCCCGCTCCGGGGCGGCCCCGTCGGTGGCGCCTCCCGTCCGGCCGACCGGGCCGTCACCCGACGACCCGTCGCCCTTCGGCTACCCCGGCGCGCCGGGCGGGCCCGGAAACAACCCCTACGCACCCGGCGGGTACACCCCCGACGGATACGCCCCTCCCCAGCCCGGCTCGGGCGGGCCCTGGGTAGGCCAGGGTGGCGGCGGCCGCGGCGGCTGGGGCGGTGGCGGCTGGGGTGGAGGCGGCGGTGGCCGGCGGGGATTTGGCAACGTCCCTCCGGCCGAGTTCGCCGGCACCCGGCCCTTCTCGGCCACCCGGACCTACGACAAGCTCACGGTGCTCGTGACGGTTTCGCTTGTCTGCGGCATCTTCGGCTATCTCGCCCTCCCGACCGGCCTGGCTTTCGTCTGCGTCGTCGGCGCCTTCATCGCCTCGATGGTGGCCTGGTTCAACGTCCGCTGGTCGAAGTATCTGGCGCCCACCTACGCCGTCCTCCAGGGCCTCGCCCTCGGGACGATCTCTTCCCTGTACGCCACCGTCGGCCACGGCATCGTGCCGGTGGCGATCGTGTTCACGGGGGGTCTGTTCGTGGGGGCGCTGTTGGCCTACCGGACCGGACTGGTGCGGGTCACGCCCCGGATGGTGTCGTTCGCCTTGATGGGCGCGATCGCCCTCTGTGCGGTGTTCGTGTTGTCGTTGCTCGGCCTCAGCCTCCCCGGCGTCAACAGCTTCGGGACGGGCGGGGTGATCTTCGGGCTGATCATGCTCGCGATCGCGATGGCCAACCTGTTCACCGACTTCGAGTACGTCCGCCAGTCGGAGCGGCTGCAGGTCTCCTCCGAGGCCGAGTGGGCCGCGGCGCTGGCAATGATGACGGCGCTGGTGCTCGTCTACTTGAGCATCCTGCGGATCGTCGCCTCGATGTACGGGGGCGGCGGCCGGCGGAACTGAGCCCGATTTCGGCTGCCCTCGCCCCGGGGTGTGGGACCGCACTCCGGCTATCCTGATCAGGTGACCGCCACCGTCGTCGTCGGAACCCAGTGGGGTGACGAGGGCAAAGGAAAGCTGACCGACCTGCTGGCCGGCGAGATGGATGTCGTGATCCGCTACCAGGGCGGGCACAACGCCGGCCACACGATCGTCGTGGACGGCGAGACCTTCGCACTCCAACTGTTGCCGAGCGGGATCCTCTACCCGCACATCACGCCGATCATCGGCAACGGCGTCGTCGTGCATCCGGGCGTACTCCTCGAGGAGATCGCCAAGCTCACCGAGGCGGGCATCGACTGCAGCAAGCTGAAGGTGTCGGGCAATGCCCACCTGATCATGCCCTACCACCTCGAGCTCGACGCCCTGACCGAGCG
>WQVT01000183.1 GCA_009785715.1 Acidimicrobiaceae bacterium
GACTGGGAGGCGGGCGATGCCACGGCCGTGGCCGATGCCTTCTCCCGCGCCGAGGTGGTGGTCGAGGAGGACATCGTCTACCCGCGGGTGCATCCGGCGCCCATGGAGACGTGCGGTTCGGTGGCACACATGGACCCGGTCACCGGCAAGCTGACCGTCTGGACGACCACCCAGGCCCCCCACGCCCACCGCACCGTCTACGCCCTCGTCGCCGGCCTTCCCGAACACAAGATCCAGATCATTTCCCCTGACATCGGCGGCGGTTTCGGCAACAAGGTCGGCATCTATCCCGGCTACGTCCTGTCCATCGTCGGGTCGATCGTCACGAGGGCACCGGTCAAGTGGATCGAGGATCGTTCCGAGAACCTGATGTCCACGTCGTTCGCCCGCGACTACCACATGCACGGCCGGATCGCCGCAACCCGCGAGGGCAAGATCCTGGCGCTCGACGTGGACGTGCTGGCCGATCACGGGGCGTTCAACGGGGTGGCCCAGCCCACCAAGTTCCCGGCCGGGTTCTTTCACATCTTCACCGGTTCCTACGACTACCCGGCGGCGCACTGCAAGGTCACCGCGGTCTACACGAACAAGGCCCTGGGCGGCGTCGCGTACGCCTGCTCGTTCCGCATCACCGAGGCCGTCTACTTCGTGGAGCGCATGGTCAACATTCTTGCCTTTGAACTCGGCATGGACCCGGCCGAATTGCGGATGAAGAACCTGCTCCGGCCGGAGCAGTTCCCCTATACCACCCCGACCGGTTGGGAGTACGACTCGGGCAACTACCCGGCGGCGCTGGAGGAGGCCATGCGTATCGCGGGCTACCAAGAGCTTCGCAATGAGCAGGCCGAGCGCCGCGCCAAGGCGAGCCAGCCGGGCGCCGATCCTGCCGCCCCGCTGATGGGCATCGGCCTTTCCTTCTTCACCGAGGGGGTGGGAGCCGGCCCCCGCAAGCACATGGACATCCTCGGGCTCGGCATGGCCGACGGCTGCGACCTGAGGGTCCACCCCACGGGCAAGGCTCAGCTGCGGATCAGCGTGCAGACGCAGGGTCAGGGCCACGAGACGACCTTTGCCCAGATCGTGAGCCACGTGCTCGGTATCCCGCCTGAGGACATCGAGGTCATCCACGGCGACACCGACAACACCCCATTCGGGCTCGGAACCTACGGGTCCCGCTCGACGCCGGTGTCCGGGGCGGCGGCCGCCGTGGCCGCCCAGCGGGTCAAGGACAAGGCCCGGATCGTCGCCGCCGCCGCACTGGAGTGCTCGCCCGACGACCTCGAGTGGGAACACGGCCGTTGGTTCGTGAAGGGCGACCCGTCCAAGGGCCAGACGATCGCCGAGATCGCCATGGCTTCCCATGCCACGGTCGAGCTCCCCGAGGGGGTCGAGGGCCACCTCGACGCCTCCGTGGTCTACAACCCGCCCAACCTCACCTACCCCTTCGGCGCCTACATCGCAGTGGTCGATGTCGACCCGCAGACCGGTCAGGTCAAGGTCCGCCGCTTCATCGCCGTCGACGACTGCGGCCCGCGGATCAACCCGATGATCGTCGAGGGCCAGATCCACGGTGGCCTGGCCGACGGTGTCGGGATGGCGCTCATGGAGGTCATCGCCTTCGACGAAGACGGGAACAACCTTGGCGGTTCGTTCATGGACTACCTCCTGCCAACTTCGCTCGAGTGTCCATCCTGGGAACTTGGGCAAACGGTCACGCCGTCGCCGCACCATCCCATTGGGGTCAAGGGCGTTGGCGAGTCGGCCACGGTCGGTAGCCCCGCAGCGATCGTCAATGCCGTCCTCGACGCGATGCAGCTCCGCCAGGCAGACATGCCCTTCACCCCTGCCGCGACGTGGCGGGCGCTGCAGGGCCGGCCACTGCGCCCGGACCTGGCCATCGAGTAGCGGGCTCTAGATGATCCGCCAGGACCTCTCGGAGCGTGCCGCCGGCCTTCGGGCCGGACGGGTGCCGTTCGTGCACGCCCGGGTGGTGCTGTCGGAGCGGCCGACGTCGGCCAAGCCGGGTGACGAGGCCATCGTGCTCGGCGATGGCTCCATGGAGGGCTTTGTCGGTGGCGAGTGTGCCGACGAAACGGTGCGGCGGGAGTCCGTCGACGCCCTGTCGAGAGGCGAGACGGTCCTCCTGCGCATCACCCCTTTGCCCGAACCTGATCAGCCAGGCAAGCACGTGGTCCACAACCCCTGCGTGTCCGGCGGCACCCTCGAGATCTTCCTCGAGCCGGTCCTGCCTCCGCCGCTGGTGTACGTGGTCGGCCCCTCGCCCACCGCCCGCGCCCTCCTCGCCCTCGGCGAGCCCCTCGGCTACTCGATGGCCCCCTGGACCGGGGAGGTCGAGACCGACACCGCCGCCGTGGTGGTCGCCTCGCATGGCCACGAGGAGGCCGAGCCCCTGGTCACCGCCCTCGAGGCCGGGGTGCCCTATGTCGGGCTGATGGCCAGCCGCAGGCGGGGTGCCTCGGTCGTCTCGACGCTCCCGGTCGCGCCGGAGATGCAGGCCCGGGTGCACACGCCGGCCGGCTTGGACATCGGGGCGACCACGGCCGAGGAGGTGGCCCTGTCCATCCTCGCCGAGATCGTGGCCGGCCAGCCCCGCAGGCCCGGAGCCGGCTATCCCGCGCAGTCCTCGGTCCGAACGGCCGTCGACCCGGTGTGCGGCATGACCGTGACCGTGCGCGAGGACACGCCGCACCAGGGCGACGTCTATTTCTGCGGTCCCGCCTGCATGGCCGCCTATCAGCGGTCTTGACGAACGTCGCCGACGCCCTCCCCTCGCCGGCCGCCACCCGGGCCGCCCTCGAGGCGACCGGCTACCTGGCGGACGACGGGCTGGCCACCGCCCTGTTCTGCGCAGCCCGCCTGCCCCAGCCCCTCCTCCTCGAGGGCGAGGCGGGTGTCGGCAAGACCGAGGCGGCCAAGGCCCTGGCTTCGGTCCTCGGCACCCCGCTCATCAGGCTGCAGTGCTACGAGGGTATCGACGCGGCCGAAGCCCTCTACGAGTGGAACTTCCCGCGCCAACTCCTTGCCATCAAGCTGTCGGAGGCATCCGCCACTTCGCTGTCCGAGCACGAGTTGTTCGGTCGCGACTACCTGGTCGGCCGCCCGTTGCTCCAGGCGGTCGAGCATCCCGGCCCGCGACCGGCGGTGCTCCTGATCGACGAGGTCGACCGGGCCGACGACGAGTTCGAAGCCTTCCTCTTCGAACTGCTGGCCGAGAACAGCGTGACCATCCCGGAGCTGGGCACGGTGCGGGCCATCCACCCGCCCGTGGTCGTGCTCACGTCCAACCGGACACGCGACCTGCACGACGCCCTCAAACGCCGCTGCCTCTACCACTGGATCGACTATCCCGACGTCGCCCGCACCACGGACATCATCCGCCGGCGGGTCCCGGCCGCCTCGGAGCCGCTCGCCGACCTGGTGGCGAGGGCCGTCGGGCGCCTGCGGAGCCTGGACGTCCAGAAGCCCCCGGGCGTGGCCGAAGCCATCAACTGGGTCCTGGCCCTCGACCTGCTCGGCCTGTCCACCCTCGACGCCGGCGCAGTGGCGGCGACCATCGGCTCGGTGCTCAAGTACCGCGAGGACGTGGACGCGGCCCTGGAACGGGGCGCCGAATGGGTGGCGTCCGGCGGGTGACCGCTCCCGACCTGGCGGACGTTTCGGCCCGGTTCTCCTATCTTCTCCACGCCGCCGGCGTCCCGGTGACCCCCGATCGGGCCGGGCGCCTGGCCACGGCCCTGGCCCTCGCCCCGCCGGTCACCACCAAGGACCTCTACTGGCTCGCCAGGGTCATCCTGGTGACCGACAAGGAATCGATCGCCACCTTCGACGCCGTCTTCAGGTCGGTGTTCGAAGGCTTCGTCGACCCCGCCGACCACCGGGGCCAGACCCCGCCGCCTTCGATTCCCAGGCGGCACGGACCCGGGCGCGGCAATCCGTCCGAGGGGAGGGAGGCGGCGGCGGCACCGCGGACGATGCCTCCGGCGCCGCCGAACGACGGCGGGGAGGGCGAGGGCGAGGGCGAGGCCGACGCCGAGGCCGTGGCGACGACGGCCAGCAGCGAAGAACGCCTGCATCACAAGGACTTCTCCAAGCTGACGCCCGAGGAGATGTCGCAGCTGCGTGCGTTCACCCTGGTACCCCCCACGCGCCGGGGCCGGCGCAACGTCGCCGACAAGCGTGGGACCGAGATCGACATACGGGCCACGCTGCGCCGGTCCCGGCGCTTTGGCGGCGAACCGGTCGATGTGTTTCGCCGCCGGCGGCGGGCCCGCCCCCGGAGAGTCGTCCTTCTCTGCGACATCTCGGGCTCGATGGAGCCCTATGCGAGGGCCTACCTGGAGCTGCTCGGCAAGAGCGTGACGGAGACAAAGGCGGAGGCGTTCGTGTTCGCCACCAGGCTGACCAGGCTGACCAGGGCGATGACGGTGAGGAATCCCGACCTGGCACTGGAACGGGCCGGGAGGCTCGCACCGGACTGGTCGGGTGGCACGCGGATCGGCGCCGCCCTCAAGGCGTTCAACGACCGCTACGGCCGGCGGGGCGTGGCCCGGGGAGCGGTGGTACTGATCCTCTCGGACGGATGGGACACCGACGACCCTCGCGTGTTGGGTCGAGAGATGGAAAGGCTCTCCCGGCTGGCGTTCCGGATCGTCTGGGTCAACCCCCGCAAGGCGGCTCCGGGGTTCCGGCCCGTGGTGGGCGGCATGGCCGCGGCACTGCCGCATGTCGACGCATTCGTGAGCGGGCACAACCTGGCCGCCTTCGACGAGGTGCTGGCAGCCCTGGGGGCGCCGGGCCGGCTTTGAACGGTCAGGTTTGGGCGGTCTCGTCCTCACGGGTATCGGCGGGGATGTATTCGAAGTGGCGGGGGAAGCCCACGACCATGGCGAAGAGGACCACCGACGCGCCGAAGAGGAACAGGAAGACGTGATGGGTCGCCAGTTGGATCCCGTGCCGGATGAAGGCGCTTGCGGCCTGGTTGTGCACGGCGCTCGAGCCGCCGAGCACGAGGGCGGCCGCGTTCGTCGAGTGGGGGAGGTAGGGGCGGAGGTGGGACGGGGGTGTTCGCAGCCAGGCCGCAAGCGCTGCATTGGCGAGCGAACCGCAAATAGCGGTGCCCACGGCGCCGCCGATCGTTCTCGCGAACATGCTCGTCCCGGTCACCACTCCGCGACGTTCCGGGCCTACCGTCGACTGAGCGGCGACGATCGTGGAGCTTTGCGTGAATCCGAATCCGATGCCGGCTGCTGCGCCTGCGAGGGCGACGGAACCGAGTCCCGAGGTGAGGTGGAGGCGCGTGAAGAGCAGGGCCCCGAGCACACAGAAGGTGGCACCGATGACGGCGGTGAACCGGAAACCGGTTCGCGGATAGAGGCGGCCGGCTATCGGCGAGGCCGCTACCCAGGTGATGGACATGCTGGCCAGCGCGAAGCCGGCGAGCACGGGGCCGACCCCGACCACGCCCTGGGAGAAGGTCGGTACGTACGCGTCGAGACCAGTCAGCAGCGCACCGGAGCAGAGGCCGGCCAGCGTGCACAGGAGAAGCCCACGGCGTCCGAAGATCCAGGGGGGCACGAACGGCTCGCTCGCCCTCCGCTCGATCAACGCGAATGCTCCCAGGACGGCCACACCGGCGGGAATGAGCACGAGCTCGGGTGCCGACGTCCACGCCCAGCGAACGCCACCCTCCAGCAGGGCCAGCACGAGCAGCGTCACCCCGGCCATAAGCGTGAGCGCACCCGCGTAGTCGATCTGGTGCTTGGTTCGCCGC
>WQVT01000184.1 GCA_009785715.1 Acidimicrobiaceae bacterium
ACCGTTCCAGAACACGGTGCGGGCCTCGGCGATCGCGTCCGAGAAGTCGGCGGCGCTACCGGGGCCGATGTCGAGCCCGACCCACCCGTCGGGGACGTCGGCCCCCACCTGGCGGACCTCGCCGGTCTGGGGCTGGCCCGGCCCGAAGCTGCCGTCAGCCGACAGCACGGTGATGTCACCGGGCAGGAGGAGGGCCGTACCCCGCTCGAGCAGCTTGCGGCAGGTCTCGATCTGGTCCGGCTCGACCAGCGAGTTGCCGGTGCGGCAGCCCTTGGCGGCCAGGAAGGTGAAGCACATCGCGCCGCCGACCACGAGGACGTCGACCCGGTCGACGAGCGCCTCGATGACCCCCAGCTTGTCGCTCACCTTCGCCCCGCCGAGCACGGCGACGAACGGGTGGGCCGCTCCGTGCAGGAGGCGGTCGAGGATCTCGACCTCCCGGGCCAGTACCCGTCCGGCGGCCGAGGGCAGCCTGGCCGGCGGTCCGACGATCGAGGCGTGTGCCCGGTGAGCGGCCCCGAAGGCGTCGTCCACGTAGAGGTCCTGGCCGGCGACCAGGCGATCGACAGTGGCGGGATCGTTCCCCTCCTCGCCCGGGTCGAAGCGCAGGTTGTCGAGCAGCGTCACCTTCGAAACATCGGCGCCGGCCTCCGTCAGCAGCTCGTTCAGACGGGCGGACACCGGGGCCATCGAGTAGCGCGGGTCGACCTTGCCCCGCGGCCGGCCCAGATGGCTCATCACCGTCAGGTGGGCGGCGCCGTGGTCGAGCAGCCAGGTGAGGGTCTCGATCGGGAGGCGGATGCGCAGGTCGTCGGTGATCTCGCCGTTGACGATCGGGACGTTGAAGTCCGTCCGAACCAGCACTCGGCGACCTTCGACCCGCGGGAGGTCCTCCAGGATGGGAAGAGGGACGGACGAGGTGGGGCTCATCCGTGGTTGGCCGCGCCGACGATTCGGGCCAGGTCCACCAGGCGGCAGGAGTAGCCCCACTCGTTGTCGTACCAACCGAACACTTTGACCAACGACCCGAGCGCCATCGTCAGCTTGGAGTCGAAGGTGCAGGAGGCCGCCGACCCGACGATGTCCGAGGACACGATGGGCTCGTCGGTGTAGACGAGCACGCCGCCCGACAGCGGGCCCTTCTCCGATGCGGCACGGAAGGCCTCGTTCACCTCGCCGGCGGTGACGTCGCGCCCGAGGAGCCCGGTGAAGTCGGTGATCGAGCCGTCGATCACCGGGACCCGCAGCGCCTGGCCGTCCAGCTTCCCCTTCATCGACTCGAGGACGAGCGAGGTGGCCCGGGCCGCCCCGGTGCCGGTGGGGACGATGTTGACGCTGGCGGCACGGGCCCGGCGGAGGTCCCGGTGCGCCAGGTCCAGCACGTTCTGGTCGTTCGTCGAGGCGTGGACGGTGGTCATCAGGCCCTTCTCGACCCCGAAGGCGTCGTCCAGGACCTTGATCATCGGCACGAAGCAGTTCGTGGTGCAGGAAGCATTGGAGACGATCGTGTGCTTGGCCGGGTCGAACGTGTCGTCGTTGACCCCGACCACGAGGGTCGCGTCGACGTTGGTCCCCGGGGCGGAGATGATCACCCGGGGGGCGCCGGCGTCGATGTGGGCCGAGACCTGCTCGCCGTCGGTGAAGACGCCCGTCGCCTCGATCACCACGTCCACCCCGAGGTCGCCCCAGGGCAGGGCCTTGGGCTCCTTCGTGGCCGTGACCCCGATCGTGTGACCACCGACGGTGATGCTCGTCTCGGTGTGGGTGACCGGCAGGCCGAGTGTGCCGTGGGCCGAGTCGTACTTCAACAGATGTGCGTTGGTGGCGGTGGGCACCAGGTCGTTGACGCCCACCACCTCGATCGTCTCGCCGCCCCGACCCTCTTCGGCCAGCGCGGCCCGCAGGATGTTGCGGCCTATCCGGCCAAACCCATTGATGCCAACTCGAACGGCCACGGCTGCTCCCTCGTTTCGCTCGGTCGTGCTGCTTCGTTACCCGGGATGGACCCCGGTGCTATCCAAGTCGTCCCCGGGGACTCCCCGGGCGTTCACTGCTCGTGCTCGCTAGCTTCGCGCAACGTCGCTCGAAAGCGCCCATTGCCGTGCAGCCCCGGTCGAGTGCGCCCCTCGTCGGGTGCGCACCGCTCAGCGGGGCCCCTCCTCCCACAGCGCTGCGAGCGCCGCCGCCAGCGCAGCCGGGTCGTGCTCGGCGCCGTCGGGGCGCCTGACGGGGGCGGCCACGCACCTCACCCCGTCCACGCTGGGCCCGAGATCCCCGACCGGCGGCGTCCCGGAGGCGGGGTCGTAGAGCATCAGATCGACCGCCACGCCGTGGTCGAGGAGCACCCGGAGCTGCTCGTGGGCCCGGTACCCGCCGGACTCGGGCTCGACCGCACGCACGTTGGCGACGAACACCCGTCCACCCCGGCGCTTGGCGATCGCGGCCCTCAGCTCGTCGCCCACCGAGGCGGCGAGCACGCTCGTGTACAGGGACCCGGGGCCGAGGATGACCTGGTCGGCGGCCTCCACCGCCTCCACCGCCTCGAGCGGGGACGGGGCGCCCGGCGGGAGGAGCGAGAGCCGCTCGATGCGCCCGTGGCTGCGGGCGACCTTCACCTGTCCGACCACGTCGGCGCCGTCGATCCGGGCCACCAGGTCCACGGGTACGGTCGTCGCCGGCACCACCCGGCCCTCGACGCGCAAGAGGCGGGCCGCGTGCTCGACGGCGGTGGCGAAATCGCCGGTCACCTCCGTGAGCACCGCTATCAACAGGTTCCCGAGCGCATGACCGGTCAGCTCACCCTCGCCGGCGAAGCGGTACTCGAAGGCCTGCGTCCAGACCGACTCGGGGTCCGCCAGGGCCCCCAGGCAGCGCCGCAGGTCGCCCGGCGCCGGGATCCCCGTGGCCTCGCGCAGGCGGCCGCTGGAGCCGCCGTCGTCGGCGACCGAGACCACGGCGGTGACGGACGCCGCATAACGGCGGACGGCGGAGAGGGTCACGGACAGGCCGTGCCCTCCGCCGAGGGCCGCCACCCGCGGACCTCCGGCTCTCAACGAGAAACGTCCCGGTGGTGCACCGTCGGTTCGAAGCCGTGGCCGCGGATGCGATCGGCGAGCTCCTCCACCAACGCCACCGACCGGTGCCGGCCCCCCGTGCAGCCGACCGCCACGCCCAGGTACGCCTTCCCCTCCCGCACGTACTCGGGCAGGAGGAAGGTGAGCAGGTCGTCCACCCGTGTCAGGAACTCCTTCGCAGCGGGCTGGCCGAGCACGTACTCCCGCACCGGAGCGTCTAGGCCGGTCAGGGGGCGCAGGCTCTCGACCCAGTGGGGGTTGGGCAGGAAGCGCACGTCGAACACGTTGTCCACGTCGAGCGGCAACCCGTGCTTGAACCCGAAGGAGACCACCGAGATCCGCATCGTGTTCGAGGTGGCTTCGGTGAACAGTTCGATCAGGCGCTCCCGGAGCTGGTTCACGTTCAACTCGCTCGTGTCGATCACGATGTCGGCCAGCTCGCGGATCGGCTCCAGCCGCCGCCGCTCGCTGGCGATGGCCTCGGTGACCCCGCGACGACCCATCGGGTGGCGCCGGCGCGTGCCCTCGAAGCGGCGGATCAGGACCTCGTCCGTGGCCTCCAGGAAGAGCACGGTCACCTTCGCCTCGTTGGAGCGCAGCTGGCCGATGGCCGCCACGAGGTCACCGAGCTGCTCGGCGTCGCGGCCGACGACGAAGGTGACCCGGTCCGTGGCCGTGCCCGGGGCGAGCACGAGCTCGGCGACCTTCGTGATCAGCGCGGTCGGCATGTTGTCGATCACGAACCAGCCGAGATCCTCGAGCGTCGCCCCGGCCTGTGACCGACCGGCGCCCGACAGCCCGGTGATGATCAGGTACTCGGCCACCCCACCATTGTGGACCGCCACGCCGTCAACGGGTGGTGGACCCCCGCTTCTCCGCTCGGAGAAAGAGCAGCCTGGGGATGGTGGCCGCCTCGACGTACTCGGCGGCCCGGGCCAGGAACCCGGGCGGGGGCGCCGGCTCCTCCATCCGGGTCACGTACAGGCCGGCGGAGATCAGGGCGTTCACGTAGCGGGAGAGCGGGCGGTGGACGAAGGGGATCCAGACGTCCTTGTCGACCTCCTCCAGGCTCCGGTCCTCGACCAGGTAAGGGCCGATCCGCCAGTACTGCTCCTCGAGGATCGTGTCGTCGATCCAGCCGGATCCGGGGGTCTGCAGCAGGGGATGGTTGAGGAAGAAGAGGAACCGGCCGCCGGGAGCCAGCACCCGCCCCACCTCGGCGATGGCCCGGTCCATGTCCTCGATGTGCTCGAACACGAGGCACGCCACGACCGTGTCGAAGGAGGAGTTGGGGAAAGGGAGCCGGGCGGCCTCGGCCCGGGCGAGCACCGCCGCCCCGCCGCGCCCGCTGCCCACACCCCTCGCGGCGGCGATCTGCAGCATCGCCCAGGTCGGGTCGACGCCGACGACCCACCGCACGCCGGGTGCGGCCACCGCCAGCCGGCTGACCTGGCCCTCCCCGCACCCGACGTCCAGGATCCGTCGGGACCCCGCCAGGTGGGTGGCGACCAGCGGGAGGATCTGTTCGTCGTACTCGGCGTCGGCGCCCTCGGTGAACCCGTCCCGCCACCACTCCGTGATCTCGCGGCTCACCGGCCAGCCGTAGCCGTACTCGGGGTCGTCGGCGCTCACGTCCAGCGATCCTCGCACACCACCCCCTCGGGTGGCCGGGCCGTGTCACCGAACGGCGGGGGCGTGCAGCTTCTGGTGGACGGCCTGGGCCACCGAGTCCGGCAGCCAGGGCAATGCCGTCAGCGTCTCGAGGCTGGCGGCCCGGACTCCCGAGACGCCGCCCAGCTCCTTGGTCAGCCGCTTCTTGCGGGCGGGGCCGAGCCCCGGCACGCCGTCGAGCACCGAGGTGGTCATCCGCTTGCCGCGCAGCTGGCGGTGGTAGGTGATGGCGAACCGGTGGGCCTCGTCGCGGATCTGCTGGAGCAGGTACAGCGCCTCGGATGTGCGGGGGATCCGGATCGGGTCGGACCGGCCCGGCACGAAGACCTCCTCGAACTGCTTCGCCAGGGAGGCGACGGGGATCTCCTCGTCGAGCCCCAGCTCCTCGAGGACGGCCACCGCAACCCCGAGCTGGCCCTTCCCGCCGTCGACCAGGAGCAGCTGGGGCGGGTAGGCGAAGCGGCGCTGGCGGTCACCCACCGGCTTGTCCCGCTCGACCAGGTAGGCGTTCAGGCGGCGCGTCAGCACTTCACCCATCGCCCCGTAGTCGTCGTTCTGCTCGATGGTCTTGATCTTGAACCGCCGGTACTCGGAGGGCCGCGGCATGCCGTCCTCCATCACCACCATCGACCCGACGTAGTCGGTGCCCTGCAGGTGGCTCATGTCGTAGCACTCGATCCGCAGCGGCGACTCCGGGAGCTCGAGGGCGTCCTGGAGGGCGTTCAGGGCGCGGGCCCGTGCGTTGTGGTCGGCGGCCCGCTTCAGGCGGTGGCGGGTGAACTCCTCGCCGGCGTTGCGGGTGACGGTCTCGAGCAGCGCCTTCTTCTCGCCTCGTTGGGGCACGCGGATCTCCACGTGCGCGCCCCGGCGGGCGGAGGGATTGACGCTGCGCTCGACCCGGTAGCGGTCCGTGGCGGCCCACCACTCCACGTCTCCCACCGCCGAGCGGTGCGGGCGGTGGCCGGCGAGGACCCGGGCCAGCGCCTCCCGTGCCGGCTCCGGCATGGGGAGGTCCTCGACCAGAGCCGCCGGGTCC
>WQVT01000185.1 GCA_009785715.1 Acidimicrobiaceae bacterium
ATGTTGCAGGCGGTGACGTCGTCGAGGTTCGCAGAGAGGCAGTCGGGTATCGGTTCGGGGGGCCCGGGGACGGGACCGATCACCGCCACGCGGGCCCCGCTCTGGCGGACCTGGTGAATCGCGGAGGTGAGGCCGGCCAGCCACTGCGGGCCGTCCTGGGTGATCTGATAGGCCGAGTCATAGCCTGGGGCGATGCCGAAGACGACCAGTGCGGGGTGAAGCTCCTGTATTTGCGAAATGATCGAGTCCCGCCACTCGTCGCATTCGCTGAATTCGCGTCCGAGGACGGGGCTGAACATCGGGAGCTCGACGGGGGGGCAGGTTGCCTTGGTCCACACGTACAGGCGGGCGTGCACGGCGTTTGCGTAGCTGTCGATGGCGGGAAACCACATGGTGGCGTGCGAATCGCCCCACAACACGATCGAGGAGGACCCGTTCGGATCGCCGAAGAGACAGGTGGGGCTCTGCGTCTGCAGGTACTGGAGCAGGCATCCGTCGACGGCCGCGTCCGGCTCGTCGGTCGTGGCGTCACCGAGCGACGGGGTGAGGTTGGCGGGGACGGCCGAGGTCGAGGCGGACTGGGCGACGGCGGCGCGGACCTGGGCGCTCAGGGCGTCGACCTGCGCCACCGCGGGTGGGATCGTGGTCGTCGAGGTGGAAGGAGAGGTGGGAGCGGGCGTGTGGGTGCGGCCGCTCGCGGCGCTCGGCGGCGGGGGGGAGGATGCCGGCGTGTGGGTGGCCACGATGCGGGCCGAGGCGGGCGGCGAGCGGAGCGCCGCCACCGGGGCCAGGCCGTGTCCGGTGGTCGAGGGGAGGGCGCCGGCGACCACCACGCAGGCTGCGACCCCGGCAACGGTCAGCGACCCGCCCATCGCCGCCCCCCGCCAGTTCGACAGGGCGGGCCAGCGCCACTGACGGCCCGGGGTCTCCACCAGCAGGCAGGTGGCGGTCGCGAGCGCCACGCTGAGTGCCACGAGGCCGAGCTCACCACGCTCATTCAGGGCATGGCCCAGGGCAAAGGGGGCGAGGATGAGGACGGGCCAGTGCCACAGGTAGAGCGAGTAGGAGATGCGACCGATCAGCCGCACGTTGCTCGAGCCGAGCAGCCAATCGGGCCCGCCCCTCGGTCGGCCGATCCCGCCGGCGATGACGGCGGCCGCACCGACGACCGGCACGATGGCATCGATTCCCGGGAAGGGCGTCGACGACGTGAAGTCGACCACCGACCAGACGATGAGCCCCAGCCCCAGCCACGCAACCGGGGCCGCCACCCCCCACAGCGCGCGCCGCACCCACGGTTGCGCCAAGGCGATCAGCCCACCGAGGGCCAGCTCCCAGGCCCGGGTCGGCAGCGAGAAGAAGGCCCACGGCTCGTCCGCTCGGGTCAACACCACGGAGGCGGCGAAGGAGGCGACGGCGACCACGCCGAGCACGACGATGGCGGTGACCCGTGGCCCGACCCGTTTCCAGGCGAAGCGGGCGGCGAGGATGAGGAGGAGCGGCCAGAGCAGGTAGAACTGCTCCTCCACCCCGAGGGACCAGTAGTGCTGGAACGGCGACGGCGGGGCCGAGGAGGTCAGGTAGTTCGTCTGCTGCAATGCGAAGCGGTAGTTGCCCACATAGAGCGCGGACGACAGGCCGTCCTTCCACACGGATCGCGCCTCGAGTGGCGGCAGCCAGAGGGCCGAGGCGGCGATCGTGACCACCAGGACCAACATCGACGCCGGGAGCAATCTCCGGGCCCGGCGGGCGTAGAAGCTGCCGAGCGACACGCGGCCGCGCTCGGAGATCTCCCGCCACAGGAGGCCCGTGATCAGGAAGCCGGAGATGACGAAGAACACGTCAACGCCCACGTATCCGCCGGGGAGGAAGCCGACCTTGGCGTGGTAGAGCACCACGGCGGCGACGGCGACCGCGCGCAGTCCTTCGATGTCGGAGCGGAAGCCGCTCCTGCGTGCGAGGTGGGCCGGCGGTCCAGGCACGGCCGAAGAGGATACCGATTGCGCCCCCCGGAACCCGCGGACCGTCACAGGGGCGGAGCATGATTGAGGGCATGGAAGAGCCCGACGCCCGCACCGATCCCCGGACCGAGGAAACGATCTTCACCTGGGGCGCGCCGCCCCTGAAGTTCGGCCCCGGGGCGACCGACGAGATCGGTTTTGATGTCAGCCGCTACCCGGGAGTGCACCGGGTCCTGATCCTCACCGATCCCGGGGTGCTCGCCACCGGGATCCCACACCGGGTGGCCGATTCGCTGGCGGCCGCCGGCCTCTCCTACGAGATCTTCGACGGAGTGCACGTCGAGCCCACGGACGAAAGCTTCGAGAAGGCGGTCGGCTACGCCCGCAGTCAGGGCCCCTGGGACGCGTTCGTGGCGGTGGGCGGGGGCTCGTCGATCGACACCGCCAAGGCAGCCAACCTGCTGACCTCCAATCCCGGCGAACTGATGGACTACGTCAGCGCGCCCATTGGGCTCGGGCTGGCCCCGCCGCAGGAGTTGAAGCCGTTGATCGCCGTGCCGACGACGTCGGGGACGGGGGCGGAGGCGACGTCCATGTGCGTGCTGGACATCCTCTCGATGAAGGTCAAGACGGCGATCAGCCACTGGCGGCTGCGGCCCACGATGGCGGTGGTCGATCCGCTGCTGACGATGAACCTCCCGGCCGAGGTCACCGCCTCGAGCGGGATGGACATCTGCTGCCACGCACTGGAGAGCTACACCTCGCGCTGGTACGGCGACTACGACCACAAGCGGCCGGAGGAGCGGGTCACCTACTGCGGGTCGAACCCCATCGCCGACCTGTGGGCCGAGAAGGCCCTCAGCCTGCTCGCCGCGTCGTTCCGCCGGGCGGTCCACCACGGCCGGGAAGACCTCGCGGCGCGCACCGACATGATGATGGCGGCCACGTTCGCCGGCATGGGATTCGGCAGCGCCGGGTGCCACATCCCCCACGCCGACAGCTACCCGATCGCCGGGCGGGTCGAGGGCTACCACCCCGCCGGATACCCGAGCGACGAGCCGATGGTGCCGCACGGTCAGGCGGTCTCGCTCACCGCCCCCGAGGTGTTCCGTTTCACGTTCTCCGCCGCACCGGAACGGCATTTGCGGGCGGCGAAGTTGCTGGCGCCCGACCTCGACCGGGGCAACGACCCCGCGGAGGAGCTCCCCCGCGCCCTGGTGGCGTTGATGCGGGATATCGACATTCCCAATGGCATCGGCGCGGTGGGCTACAGCGAGGCGGACGTCGGTGACCTCGTGCCCGGGGCGATGAAGCAACAGCGGCTGCTCGTCAACTGTCCCCGCCCGGTGGACGAGGACGACCTGGCGGGGATCTTCACCCGGTCCGTCGAGAACTGGTAGGCCCGGGGTGACCCGTCGCGGGACCTGGCTGCATCAGTCGTCCTTTGCCCGAAATCATCGAGCCGATCAGCACTGGGAGAGGCGGTGCTCGAGGAAGCGGCGCTCGGCCGGGTTGGTGGTGAGCGCCAGCGCCGCACGGTAGGCCTCGGCCGCCTCGGCCCGGCGATCCAGACGCCGCAGGAGGTCGGCGCGGGTGGCGTGGAAGGGCTGGTAGCCGTCCAGGGGCAGCGTCTCCACCTCGGCGAGGGCGGGGGCGGGACCCTCCACCTCGGCCATCGCCGCCGCCCGGTTGAGGGCGACCACCGGCGTCGGGACCTGCGCCAGCAGCTGGTCGTAGAGGGCGACGATCTGGCCCCAGTCGGTCTGTTCCTCGCTCGGGGCGTCGGTGTGCACGGCGTTGATGGCGGCCTGGAGCTGGTAGGGGCCGGGCGCCCCCCGCCGGAGGCAGCGGCGTACCAGGTCGTGTCCCTCGGCGATCAGCGCTCGGTCCCACCGGGCGCGGTCCTGGTCGCCGAGCGCCACGAGGTCGCCCTCGCCGGAGAGCCGGGCCGGCCGGCGGGCGTGGGTGAGCAGCAGCAGGGCCAGGAGTCCCCAGGTCTCCGGCTCGTCGGGCATCAGTTCGACCAGCAGCCTCGCCAGGCGGATCGCCTCCGCGGCCAGGTCGTCGTCGGTGGCCGCCTCGCCGAAGGACGTGGCGTAGCCCTCGTTGAAGATCAGGTAGACCACCGTCAGGACCGGGCGCAGGCGGTCGGGGAGCTCGGCGTCGCCCGGGACCCGGTAGGGGATGCCGGCGTCACGGATCTTCCGTTTGGCCCGGACCAGGCGCTGGGCCATCGTGGGCTCCGGCACGAGGAATGCGCGGGCGATCTGGTCGGTCTCGAGACCACCGAGCAGCCGCAGCGTCAACGCCATCTGGGCCGCCGGGGCGAGCGCCGGGTGGCAACAGGTGAAGATCATCCGGAGCCGGTCATCGGCCACCGCCCCGACCTCGTCGGTCACCGCGGGGGTCCCGGGATCGCGGAGGCGCTCCGCCCGCTCGTGCCGCTCGGCCCGTGTGGCCTCACGGCGCAGGCGGTCGATGGCGCGGTTGCGGGCCGTGGTCGTGATCCAGCCGCCCGGATTCGGTGGCCGACCGGTCTGCGGCCAGCGGTCGAGGGCCACGGCGAAGGCGTCCTGCACCGCCTCCTCGGCGAGGTCGATGTCGCCGAGGAAGCGGACCAGGGTGGCGACGCAGCGGCCGTACTCGGAACGGAAAACCTGCTCGATATCCGACCGCCCGCCAAGGTTGCTCACTCGGGGTTGTCTTGGAACGGCCGTACCTCGACGGGGGCCTCGCAGGCCTGCGAGCCCTTGGCCGCCAGTGCCAGGGCGGCGTCCAGGTCGGGCGCCTGGATGACCCAGAATCCCCCGAGGCGCTCCTTGGTGTCGGCGAAGGGGCCGTCGGTGGTGACCACGTCGCCGTCGGTGTAACGGACGACCGTTGCCGTGTCTGCGGGGTGCAGGCCGCCGGCGAACACCCAGGCGCCCTGGGCCTGGAGCTCGGTGTTGAACTGGTCCACCTGGGCGAACATGCGCTGCATGTCCTCCTGTGCCGGGACGGGCTGGCCCTCGACGCTGTGCACGGAAAGCATGTACTGCTTCATCAGGATCTCCTCTCGGTTCGGCCAGGCAAGATCGCCGGGCTCGACCTGACTACGAACAACTTCCCCCCGGATCGACAGTCGACCGCAAAAAAGTCTCCGCGGGGGTGGTCAAGATGGTGCGCAAGAGCGACAGGAAAGGCCGTCATGCTGAACTTCTTCGACACCTCGACCGAGCCCACGCCGGAGATGCTCGAAGCCATGGCGAAGGCGCCGCTCGGCGACGACGTCTACCACGACGACCCCACGGTGCTCGAGCTCGAGGCGCTCGGGGCGTCGATGCTCGGCCACGCCGACTCGGTGTTCATGCCGTCGGGCACGATGTCGAACCTCTGTGCCGTCCTAGCCGCCGCAGCGCGGGGGAGCGAGGTGATCGCCGAGGCCGACTCGCACATCGTCTACTACGAGGCGGGCGGCATGGCGGCCGTCGCCGCCGCGATGCCCCGCACCATCCCCACCCCCGACGGGGTGCTCACCGCCGATCGGGTGGAGCCCTACCTGCGCGGCCCCGATCACCATCACCCGCCGACGGCCATGGTCTGCGTGGAGAACACCCACAACCGGGCCGGCGGGACGGTCACCGACGGGGCCACCATGGAGGGACTGCGGGAGCTCTGCGACCGCCACGGCCTGCACCTCCACGTCGACGGCGCCCGGATCTTCAACGCCGCCGTGGCGCTCGGGGTCCCGGTCACCGACCTGTCCGCGCCGGCGGACTCCGTCTCGGTGTGCCTGAGC
>WQVT01000186.1 GCA_009785715.1 Acidimicrobiaceae bacterium
AAGCCTCCCTTGTACGGTCCGAGGGCGGAGTTGAACTCCACTCGCATGCCTCGGTTGATGTGCACCTCCCCGCGGTCGTCTATCCACGGGACTCGGAAGATGATCTGGCGCTCAGGTTCGCAGAGTCGCTCGATGATCTTGCGGTCAGCCAGGTCAGGGTGCTTGGCGAGCACCGGGCCGAGAGACTCGAACGCTTCCCTTACAACCTGGTGGAACTCGGTCTCACCCGGGTTTCGTGTCAAGACCTCGGAATACGCCCCCTCCAGCTTTTCGTCGAGCATCGTGTCCCCCTATCCGGAACTTTTGGGCCCCGAAGGTCCGGCGACGAGCCTAAGAGATCCGCGGTCCGGCACATGATGCCGATCGGTACTCACTGCGGCTTCAGGCTCGGCGGTCGTGATCACCGAACAAGCCTAAGCATCTTGCCCCTCAGGGGAACGAGCTCGGAGAGACGGTTCTCCGAGCTCAGGGCCGCAGCTGTGATGTCAGGTCGGTTTCGGCGTCGACGGCGTTCAGGATGCGACCTGCGATGATCCCCAACTGACGGGCCTGGGTTTTGGTGAGCACGTCGAAGACCAGTCGGTTGACTGCCTCGACATGCCCCGGTACCGCTTCGACGAGGACAGCGTTTCCGTCGTCGGTGAGTGTGGCCAGGGTGTAGCGGCCATCGGTTGGGTCCGGCTTGCGTGTCACCCAGCCACGGCCTTCGAGTCGAGCGACCGCGCGCGACAGGCGTGACAACGATCCGTTGGCATAGATCGCCAGTTCGCTCATGCGAAGGGTGTCCTCGTCTGCAGCCGAAAGTGCGGCGAGGATGCCGTACTCGAAGTGGCTCAGGCCAGAGTCCCGCTGAAGTTGGTCGTCGAGCGCGGCCGGCAGCCACCAGAGCATGCTGACGAAGGGGACCCAGGCTTCGCGGTCATCCTCGTTGAGCCAGCGTGGCTCGGGGCGCGTTGTCATGGGGCCATCTTACATGACTGGGAAAGTCAACCCTGAGACTTTCACTTGACTAGGAAACTCATTCGGTCTACGATTCACTTGACTGATCAAGTGCACCGTGCGAGTGCCGAACGAGGAGGAAGCAACCATGACCACCACAAGCCTGACTTTCGCAGCCCTCACCCTGGACTGCGACGATCCCGCCGCCCTGGCGGACTTCTGGGGGAAGGCGCTCGACCGCCCGGTCAGCCCGGGCGCGGTCGCCGGAGACATGGCGGTCGACGCCACCGGTCCCGACAGCGGCCCCCGGATGATTCTCCACAATCCCTCCGATCCCAAGACAGCGCAGAGCGGCGCCCATCCCGTCTTGGTGACCGACCACTACGACGAGGAGATCGAGCGACTGAGCAGCCTGGGCGCCAGGCCGCTCAACGAGATCACCGTCCCGACGGAGGCGCTCCCACCGGGCGTGGCAGCCATCCGCCAGACCACCTTCGTCGACCCCGGGGGCAACAAGTTCGATCTGGTCCTATGGCAGCCCGAAAAGTAGCCAAGTCTGAGAAGTAAATGAGACCCATCGATGATCTTGGGTCGGCGGTTACCCGCGACGGCGACCTCGATCCAAGATCATTGAACTCGGGGGGCACCCGCCAAGCCACGCGAGTGTCATCGGGCCTCCGGATCACGCCCGCCTCGAGACGTTAACGACTCCTCCGCCTACCCTGAGTTCGTGGAAGAGATCGAGACGCTGATCGCTGACCTGACGGCTGAGACGGACAAGCTCTGCGCTGCGGTCCGGCGGCTTGACGACAGCCAAGCCCAAAGTCACCCGTCAAGACTCCCGGGGTGGTCGCGCGCCCATGTGCTGGTCCACCTGGCGAGAAACGCCGACGGGCTCCGCAATCTGCTCCTCTCGGCTCGCACCGGGACGCCACTTCGGATGTACGCCTCGCCTGGTACTCGCCTTGCAGATATCGACGCTGGGGTGACACGCCCCGCCGAGGTGATCGTGGCCGACGCGCACGAGAGCTCAGTCCGCTTCCTCGTCGAAGCACGCGCCGTGCCACCCCAAGCATGGGACGCGAACGTGGCGTTCAGCTCCGGTCAGCCAGATCCCCAGGTGATCGCCGCACCACGCCTACTCGAGATGCGCCTGCAGGAGGTGACGCTCCACCACGTGGATCTCGACGTCGACTACGAGTTCAACAAGGTGCCGGAACGCCTCCTCCTTACCTTCTTGGAACGGTTCCTGACCCATCGGGAACGCCAGGGCGTCCGGCTGGCCATCCGCCTCGACGGATCTGGCTATCGGAGCGTTGGCGGTGACCCCGCCGGACCGGTGGTCGAGGGAGACGCTGCCGCGCTGGTGGGGTGGCTCGCCGGCCGTTCGCAACTTGGAGTCCACTGCGACCAGGGCCTCCCGGCACTTCCGTCATTCGGGTAGCCAATCAACAGTCGGTGATCGGGCAGACTTGCCTTCGTGGTGGTCGGCTGGCGAGAGGCGCTGGAGCTCGTTGAGCCGGGTTGGTCGGCACCGTCGGCCGAGGATCTCACGCACAACCGTGGGCTGACTCCCGGCATCTGGGCGGTGGCGTCGCGCGGTCGCCGCACGGTGTTGAAAATGCTGGCGGCCGATCGCGAGGCCCCGTCTTCCGCGTGGGACGCCCATTGGACAAAGGGTGCGGACGGCAGGCGACGATGGAACTACTGGGCCAGGGAAGGGCTCGCGTACCGGCACCGGCTCGTCGACGTCTACGAGACGGCTGGGATTGCGGGACCGAAGCTTTTGGCCGCCCACTACGCAGATGACCGCATCATCCTGCTCCTCGAGCATGTCGAGGGACTGCCTGGAGAACAGTGGCAAGTCGCCGATTACGCCCCCGCGGCTCGATCCCTCGGGCTCGCCCAGGGCGAGCTGCTCAGCACCGAGACGCTGCCTTCCTACGACTGGCTGAGCGAGGGCTTCCTGCGGCAGTACAGCTCCGAGAAGCCGGTGGACTGGAGCCTGCTCGACAACGACGACGCCTGGCGTCAGCCCGTGGTCGAGCGCAACTTCCCGCGGGAACTCCGGGAGGCAGCCGTGTGGCTGCACGCCGCCCGGGATCGGCTCTATGAGATCGCCTCAGCGCTACCGCGAGTGCTCTGTCACCTGGACTTCTGGACGAAGAACCTGATACGCCGACCTGATGGTGCTATTGACCTGATCGACTGGGCGTTCGTCGGGGACGGTGCGGTCGGTGAGGATGTCGGCAACCTCATCCCTGACGCAAGTTTCGACCACTTCGTCGACGCCGAGGCCCTGCCGGAACTGGAGGCGGTCGTACGGGCCGCTTATCTCGACGGCCTTGCGGCCAGCGGGTGGGACGGTGACCTCCGCTTGGCCGAGCTCGGGCTGTATGCCTCGGCGGTCAAGTACGACTGGCTCACGCCGCACATGCTTGCGCTGGCCGGGGCCTCACGGCAGGTGCGTTACGGCGGGAGAGAGCTGATCGACGCGGACTACCTCTTCCGCCAACGAGGTCTGGGCCTCCTGAACAACGCCCAACGTGCCCGGCGAGCGCTCAACCTCGCCAAGGACCTCGCGATCTACTGACGCACGCCCCTTTCGGATCACCGCGGCGTGAAGCGAGACTGACTTCGGCGCTGCATCAACGATCGGCGGGTGTCGGCGACGGGCATCTGCTCCAGGTTCGCCCACAAGAGATCCGTCTGGCCTCGAGCTGGCGGCATAAGCGAAGGGCCGGTCTTCGCCAGCTTCCCGGCTGGCGAAGGTGGCACGGCCCTCGCTGGCCTCGGCCTAAGGCGAGTAGGAGCGGACTCGGTTGTAGACGAGGCGCCAAGGCGTTTGGTGCTGCTCCCAGACTGGGGGCCCCGGGGTCAGCCCGGCAAACGCCGGGGGCCTGGCCTCGAGATCCTTGCCGACCGTCTCGTCCGCCTCGTAGTCGGCGAGGTACCGGGGGCAGCCCGGCTCGGGGTGGGCCAGGGCCCGCTCCCGCTCGTAGCGGGTGCCGCGTCCAAATCCTGCCGCCGCCATCACCTCGGGGAGGTGGGTGCTCGTATAGAAGGCGTTGAACTCGGCGATCGCGGAGTCGTCTGCCCCGCCCGGCGGGTCGATCCCGACGAGGAAGATCGAGTAGGGCGGTTCCTCCAGGCTTCCCGCCTCGGCGATCTGGCGCCAGATGATCCGCCAGCGGATCTTGGCGATCGCCTGCCAGACATCGGGCAGCGGGGTGTACGAGGGGCGTTGCGTAGGCGATCCGGCGTTCTTGGCCAGGTAGGCCGCGGCCGCATCGTCGTCGGCCATCTCGTAGACGGCGAGCCAGCGAGGCCCGAAGTCCCCGCGGGAATCGGGCCGCGCGAGCTCGTAGCGATGGGCCCTGACGAAGCCTTGGTTGCCGGCCACGACGTCGGGCAGGTGGACGTCGCTGTAGAAGGCGTTGAACTCGGCAAGCTGAGCCTCGCTGGCGCCGTCGGTGTCGATCCCCACCCAATACATGAGCGGGCTGGTGAACGTTTGGTCCATCCGTGATCCCCCTTTGGGGTCGTCAGCCGGTGATCGGGGTGTCGGCGGGGAGGAGCCAGGAGGAATCGAGCTCCTTCACACTGCGGACCCCCATCAGGGTCATGTTGGTCCTGATCTCCTCCCGGAAGATGTTGATGATGTGCTCTGCCCCGGCGGGCCCCCGGGCGCCCATGCCGTACACGTAAGGCCGTCCGATGCACACCGCGTTGGCCCCGAGGCAGAGCGCTTTGATCACATCGGTGCCCCGGCGGACGCCCCCGTCGAGCAGCACCTCGGCCCGATCGCCCACCCGAGCCACGATGGCCGGTAGGGCGTCCAGGGCAGCCGGCGCGCCGTCGAGCTGGCGGCCGCCATGGTTGGAGACCACCACGCCCTGGGCGCCGAGGTCCACCGCCATCTCTGCGTCGTCGGCGTCGAGGACCCCCTTGATGTACAGCGGGCCGTCCCACTGGTCGCGCATCCACTTGAAGTCGTCCCAGGTGAGCGGGGCGCGAAGCAGATCATCCTGAGCGGTCAGCGAGGCGACGGCAGCACGGGCACCGAAGCCGCTCACCAGGTTGCGCCCGGAGAAGCGGCGGTGCCGAACGAAGGCGGTCCACCATTTGGGCCGGATGGCACCGTCGAGGACCCGTCGGGGGGTGATGATGGGCGGGTTGCCCATGCCCCGCTTGCGCTGGGACTCCCGGTTGCTCTGGGCCTGGACGTCGACGGTGATGAACATGCCCTGATAGCCGGCCTCTTTGGCCCGACGGATCAAGGACTCGGTGATCTCCGTGCGGCCCCGTGGATAGAGCTGGAAAAAGTGGTCCTTGTCAGTGTCCGCCGCCACCTCCTCGAGCGAGTAGGAGGAGGCGGTGCTGAGGATCGACAGGGTCCCGGCCCGCTCCGCTGCCTGAGCCGCCCCGAGCTCGCCTTTCCAGTGAGAGAGCCCGACCAGCCCGGTCGGCGCCAGCAACACCGGCAACGACAGCTCCTGGCGGCCGACGGTGACCGACAGGTCGGAGGCCACGTTGCCAGTGAGCACCCGTGTGCGCAGGCTGTAGCGACCGAACGCGCGGCGATTGGCCTGGAGCGTGGTGAGGTCGTCGGCTCCGTAGTCGATGTACGCCCAAACCATGTCGGGAACCGCACGCCTCGCAAGGCGCCGATAGTCCTCCACGCTGATCGGTCCCGACTTCGATGACAGCTTGTACTTGAAGGCCGGCACGATCCCCCCTCTCTTGTCATCGAGAGTGTACGGCCGCGCCACGATACGCTTCGAGCCCGTCG
>WQVT01000187.1 GCA_009785715.1 Acidimicrobiaceae bacterium
CCGATATGGCTGCGATCTACGGGATCCGCGATGGCCTCGACCTGGACAACCTCGACGTCACCACCGACGACGAGATCAACACCTACCTCACCTATGCCCGCACCGGGAGCCACGAGTTTGCCTACGGCGAGCGGGTGCACCGCGGCCCGCTGGATCCCGGGCCTCGTTACGACATGTCCGCCAACAGCCTCTGGCTGTACACACGCCCGGACTGCGCAAAACTGCACACGCGCTTCGGCGTCGCGCGACGCGCGCTCGGCATCAACTCGGCGATCATCACCGGCGGGTCGGCCGCGAATCTGCACACCTACATCAACCAGGCCTGGGAGACCGGAATCGAAAACTGCACCCGCGGCCTGCAGGTACGCGGCTTCACCAGGGCCCAACTGATGGAAGTCATCATGCACGCGCAGCTGAGCGCCGGCATACGCGGGCTCGAGGTCGTGGCGCGCGCCATTGGCATCATTCTCGGCGATTACGTCGAACGCGACATCAAGCCCGATTGGCCCGAGGGCTGGGCACCCGACATGGAACCCTTCTACTGCGGCCTCGACCCTTCCACGATGGAGCTCACCGCGGCGGACCTCGCCAACATCGAGGAATGGTACGAGCGGACGATCGGCTGGCAACCCCCGCGGGTCCGCTTCATGGCGAAACACGAACCGGCGACGCTCAAGGCTTGGCGGGCCAAGTGGGAGGGTGTCTTCCGGGGGGCGCTCCCGAAGCAGATGATGCCCTACCTCTCCCTTCGCCACAACATCGTCATCGGGAACCCGGGCGGCCTCAAAGAGGCCACACTGCTCGCCAAGGCGTGGGGGGTCACCGACGCCATCATCGTCGACACCATCACGCAGGGCGCTTACTACTTCTGTGGACCCGAGCGCATGGACCTGGCCGAAGAGGTCCTCGCAGACATCCTCTAGTCGTTCACCTGGCGAGCACGGCGGCCGTGCTGGCGGCCATCTGGTGGGCGACGTCGCGGTCGACCTTGCCGTTGTTGTGCTGCCGGCTCGGCACCTGCCCGGTCTTTCGGTGGAGGTGCACGGCCATCTCCGCGAAACGCAGGACGGCCGCCCAGGAGTCGACGATCGGATGCCCGTCGACGTCGGTGACGCCGAGGTCGGCGAGGAGGACGTTGATGATTCCCTCGGCCGGGATCAACACGTCGGCACCCTGGGCGATCGCGACGCGGGCGACCCGCTCGAACTCGGCCATCGCCCGCTTCCCACCGTCGCTGGCGCCGTCGATGATCCCGGGCCCCAACGGATCGGTGCCGAGCACACACGCCACGCGGGCGTCCAGCCGGTTCTCGTAGGCGATGTTTCCGATCCGGTCGGCCTGCGACGGGCTCGTCCCGATCAACGCCACCGACCGGCCGAGCGTGCAGCCGACTAGGATCGAGGTCTCCAGGATGCCGACGACGGGGATGTCGACCATGCTGCGCCCGGCCCGAAGCCCCGGATCCTCGAAGCAGGTAGAGACGAACGCGTCGTAGCCGCGATCCTCCGCGTCGATGATGTTCCGGGCGCACTGCGCCTGGATCATCAGGTTCGTGTAGGGACACTCGTACACGCCGAGGCGCCGCTCGCCCTCCGGCCAGGTCCCGGGGGCGACCCCGTGGAGATCCACCTCGGTCCCCTCCGACGCCAGGAGCGACGCGCGACGCAACAGGAGGTCCTGGTAGGCCTGGCTCTGCAGTTCGGTGCTGCTCTGGTGCCACAGTCGAATGCTCATCGGAAACGTCTCCTGTCTCTCCGCCGCGCGCCGAGGCTCGTGCCAGTGCTCAGACGGGGAATCCGTTCATGGTCGAGGGGGTGCCGGGGGACGCCGGGTCGTAGGGGACGATCCGGTCAACCTCGGCGATCTCCTCGGGGGTGAGGACCCAGTCGCCGGCGGCCGCGCTCGCCGTCGCGTGTTCGGGCAGGGATGCCCCGGGGATCACCGCTGCGACGCCCGGCTCGGCCAGCAGCCTCGCCAGCGCCAGGTCGAGCACCGAGTGTCCCCGGTCCTTGGCGAAGGCGGTGAGTGCCTCCAGGATGTCGAAGTGCTCGTCGGTGAACACCGCCGCCTTGCGCGCCTCGCTGGCCACGGCGAGACGGCTGCCCGGCGCGAGCGGCCCACCCCGACTGAAGCTGCCGGTCAGGAAGCCGTGATAGATGGGAAAGTAGGCGGTGAACGCCAGCCCGGTCGCCGCGCACTCCGGGATGATCTCGACCTCGGCCCGGCGGCTCAGCAGGTTGTACTCCCCCTGGACGTTGACGAAGTGATGCTCGGTGGCCGCAGACGCAGCCTCCCGCATCTGGGCCACATCGACATTCGAGAAGCCGATCTCTCGCACCTTGCCCTCCTCCACCAGTTCGGAGAGGGCCCCGAGCGTCTCGGCGAGGGGCACGCCGGCAACCGGACGGTGCAGCAGATAGAGGTCGAGGTGGTCCGTGCCGAGACGCCGAAGGCTCGCCTCGGCCTTGGCGTGGACCTCTGCGGGCTGCCCGTGGTACTTGGAGGACAGCACGATCTCGTCCCGCCGCCGGCCGAGCGCCCGTCCGAGGGTCTCCTCGGACCTCCCGGCGCCGTAGTCCTCGGCCGAGTCGAAGAACGTGATCCCGGCATCGAGGGCGGCGGAGACGACGTCCGTGACGCGCTCGAAGCCGCTGTTGTAGTCGTTGCCGCCGAGGCCGATGACCGAGACCTCGAGCGAACCGATCCGAGAAGTCCGCATCGCTCCCCCCTTTACGCGGGAGGGAGACTACTCCACCGCCTCCGGTGCGTAGCGTGCCGCGACGTCCTCCCGGAGATCGTGCCCGAGGCCGGGCCGTGAGGAGGCGACGATGAAGCCGGCTTCCCAGACGATGGGCGGGTCGATCAACTCCGAGTAGAAGCCGTCGCAGCGCTCGATCGACTCCATGATCAGGAAGTTCGGAACGCAGACGGCCAGTTGCACCGAGGCGGCCGTGTTGATCGGACCGTTGTAGACATGGGGCGAGACCTGGACATAGTTGGCTTCGGCCAACGCAGAGATCTTCCTCGACTCGAGAATGCCCCCGACCTGACCGATGTCGAAATTGAAGATGGCTGCCGCCCCGGAGCGGATCAGTCGGGCAAAGTCGTACTTCGTCGTCAGCCGCTCACCGGTGGTGATCGGGATCGAGGTGGCCCTGGCGACCCTTGCCATCTCTTCGGGCATTTCCGGAGGTACCGGCTCCTCATACCACAGCGGATCGAATTGCTCGAGCCGCTTTGCGATCCTGATCGCGCTGGAAGGGGTCATCTGGCCGTGGGTGCCGATGAGGATGTCGCAATCCGACCCCACCGCCTCGCGAACCGCCCGGATGACCGCCTCGGCCGTGTCGATCGTCCGCAGCGGGAACTGGACAGGGATCACCTGTCCGTACGCGTCGTCAAAACCCATCTGCGTCGGGAAGGGGTCGAGCTTCAGACCCGTGAACCCCAGATCCCGGTAGTGGCGGGCCCGCACGGCCACGTCTGCCGGGCGCTGCCAGAGGGCGTGGTTCGTCCGGGCCGCCGTACCGACCACGACGTCGTCGTAGATGTAGGTGTAGGTCCGGACGCGATCACGCATCGCCCCGCCGAGCAGGTTGTAGACCGGTTCTCCCAGATCTTTCCCGACGATGTCCCAACACGCCATGTCGAACGCGCTCAGGACACCCACCTTGACGTGCTCCGGATAGTGGCTGTAACCGGCCCGCGCGTAGAAGGTCTCCCAGAGCAGCTCCGAATCGTAGGGGTCATGGCCGACGAGATAGCGCTGGCCGAGCTCGGCAACGAGCGCGCTCGCCACCGGCAGCGTGAACGCGTTGGCCAGCAGCATCATCTCGCCGTAGCCGGTGATCCCGGCATCGGTGTCCACCGCCACGAACAGCCAGGAGGTCCCGCCGCGGTTGGGCGGGGGCGTGACGACCGGGAAGGTCCGGACGCCGGTCACCCTCACGGCTCGACCGCCGGGGCGTTCGCCCGCGCAACGTCCTCGCGCAGGTCGTGGCCGAGCCCGGGCCGTCCCGACGGCCACAGATCGCCGTCGTGCCAATCGAACGCGGGCTCCACGAGCTGACTGTGAAAGCCGTCCATCCGCTCGATGGTCTCCATGATCAGGAAGTTCGGGGACGCCAGCGCCAGCTGAAGCGAGGCTGCGGCGATCAACGGGCCGCCGTAGACGTGGGGTGCGACCTGCAGGTAATGGGCCTCGGCCATCATCGCGATCTTCCGCCCCTCCCACAGCCCCCCGACCTGGCCGACATCGAAGTTGAAGATGGCGGCCGCCTCGTGCTCGATGAGGCGCGCGAACTCGTATTTCGTCGTCAACCGTTCTCCGGTCGTGATCGGGATCGAGGTTCCTCTCGCCACCTTCGCCATCTCGGCCATGTTCTCGGGTGGCACGACCTCCTCGAACCAGAGCGGGTCGTAGGGCTCGAGGCGTCGTGCGGTGCGGATCGCCCCGGCGGCCGTCATCTGGCCGTGCGTCCCGATCAGGATGTCGCAGGCGCTCCCGACCTCCTCGCGAATCGCCCGGACGACCCGCTCGGCGGTGTCCAGTCGCTCGAGGGAGTACTGGACCGGGATCTTCTGACCCTGCGAGATCCTGAGGTCGAGCGCCCTTGCGTCACTCTCGAAGACCTCGCTGAACGGGTCGAGCTTGACGGCGGTGAAGCCCTGGTCCACGTAGGCACGGGCGCGGGTCGCCGCGTAGTCGGGCGTCTGCCACACGTTCCGGGGGCCGTCGCCTTCGCCGGCATAGAGGTAGGTGTAGGTCCGGGCGCTCTGTCTCACCGCCCCGCCGAGGATCTGGTGCACGGGCCTGCCCCAATGCTTGCCGACCAGGTCCCAGCACGCCATCTCGAGGCCGCTCAAGAAGGCAAGGCGGGTATGCCCCGGATAGTGGCTGTACCCGGCCCGGGCGTAGAGCCGTTCCCACAGCAGCTCGACGTTCCGAGGATCGTGGCCGATGACGAAGCGCTCGATGAGATTCTCGAGCAGCTTCCGGATCTGGCCGAACCCCAGGCCCCGGATCCCGTCGAGCATGACCTCGCCGTAGCCGTGCAACCCGTTGTCCGTATCGAGGCGGACGAAGAAGAAGCCCGGCCCACCCCGGTGCGGAGGGGGCGTGGCGACGGGAAACGTCTCTGCACCGGTGATGATCATGTGCCCTGGCGCGTCCCCCTTGCGGGCCTGCTGGTGGCCCGGTGCTGGCGTTCTATCACAGCGTGATGGTGACGCTCTTCTCCTCGGTATTGTCCTCGATGCCGGCCCACCCGAGCTCCCGGCCGACGCCGCTCGTCTTGACGCCTCCCCAGGGAAGGCGGGCGTCGGGGGGCGCGGAGCCGTTGATCCAGACGCCACCACTGCGCAGCTCTCTCGCCAGGCGCATCGCGGCGTTGATGTCGTTGGTCCAGACGTAGGCCGCCAACCCGTACCTCGTGTCGTTCGCCTGGCGCAGCGCCTCTTCGACGTCGTCGAACGGCATCACGAGGCCAACCGGCCCGAAGATCTCTTCGCGGGCGATCGTGATCGTGTTGTCGTTGCCGGCGAACACGGTGGGCTCCACGAAGTAGCCCCGCCGGTCCGCTCGCTTGCCACCCGTGACCAGCTCGGCGCCCTCGCCCGTACCCCGCTCGATGTAGCCGAGCACCCGGTTCAGCTGC
>WQVT01000188.1 GCA_009785715.1 Acidimicrobiaceae bacterium
GGGATAGGCAGGTTGTTACCTATCCTGACCTGCATGTTTGTCCTACCGGCGAGGGGGGTCGGGCTCTGCTAGCGTTGTTCGCAGGGAGAGGTGCGAGAGCGGCCGAATCGGACTCACTGCTAATGAGTTGGCTTGGGAGACTGGGCCCGGGGGTTCAAATCCCCCCCTCTCCGCCGAAGAAGGCAAGGTCAGCGGGTTTAGGGCCTGGGGCCTCGCGAACCTGGGCGTCCCGACTGCATGCCCTCTGGAACCAGAGGTGGTCACCGTCTGCGGCCTCGGCGCGGGAGCAGGGCGTCGATGCATCGCTGCGCCAGCCACCTCTCCGCCTCGTCCCAGGTCCAGCCGAGATCGGTGATCAAGGTCCGCCAGGACGCAAAGCCGAACAGGTACCAGAAGACGTCACTCGCCCGGCCCTCTTCGCCCGGCTCGAGCGCCCCGAGTTCCTCCAACCGAAGGACGCACCGATCCAGGGCCTGACGAAATTGCCGTTGTGCCTCCCCATGGATCTCGTCCGCAGCTGAGTCGTCGCGGACGCTGTCGAGGAGGATCGCAACGGTTTGAGCATGGCGTTCACTGACTTCGCGGACACCGCCTGCCGTGAGCCGGATCACCTCGGCCGGATCTGTCGTGCGCCCCACGGCCTCAATGGTCTCGGCGGCGGTCGGGTCGCCGGTTCCTTCCTCGATGATTGCGAGCAACACTTGGGGCTTCCCGCCGACGCTCGTGTACACGGTGTTGGCCGCAACCCGGGCGGCGCTGGCGATCTGCCCCATCGTCGTGCGCCCATAGCCCTGCGAGGCGAACAGCTCACGTGCCGCGTCGAGGATCGCTTCCCGGGTAGCCGCGGCGGCCTGCTCGCGGCGGGGTGAGTGGTAGCCGGCTCGACTCAAGACTGGTCATCTTACCCCTTGTCTTTTGATAGTAGAGACTCTACTATCAAGTTCGGACCTCTCCTCCGAGTGAGGGATCCGGGTAGAGAACGGCGCAAAAACAGGTTCAGTCCCTGAGCCTGCAAGACAAGGAGCAAGAAGCACCATGACCTTCGCGCACCAACACGCCCATGCCCATCGCCACGTCGCAGGGGGAACGGACAGCCCGACCCTCGACGTGCTCGGGCCCACCATCGAGTTCCTGACCTTGCCCGACGATTCGGGAAACAGCTTTGCGGTCATGCGGGGTGTCGTGCCGGCCGGCGTCGTGGTTCCCCTGCACAGCCACGACGACGCCGAGGCGTTCTTCATCCTTGCCGGGTCCCAACAGGTCCTGACCCAAGGGGAGGACGGCCTTGAATGGAACGACTTCCAGGCCGGAGACTACGTGAGCGTTCCTCCGGGGATGCTCCACGCGCACCGGAACGTCTCCGATCAGCCCGCCGTCGACCTGATCGTCACGTCAGCCCGATTGGGAAGGTTCTTCGAGGAGATCGGCAACCCCGACATGGAGCCACCATCGCCGGAGGACCTCGCTCGCTTCCTCTCCACCTCGGCCCGATACGGCTACACGATCGGCACTCCCGAGGAGAACCACGCCGTGGGGATCGAGCTCCCGAAGTTCTAGCGGGGGCCCCGAGTCAGGGAGGCGGCGGCCCGAACAGCCGGTCGCCGGCGTCCCCCAGCCCGGGCACGATGTACCCGTGGTAGTCGAGCTCCGGGTCGATCGCGGCGCAGGTGACCCTCACCGCCGGGAACTCCCCGTGGAAGCTCGCCAGCCCGGGTGCAGCCGCCAGCACGCAGAGCACGTCGATGCGCGCCGCACCCCGCTCCGAGACCAGCGCCACCCCATGGCTGAGCGTCCCTCCGGTGGCGAGCATCGGATCGCAGACGAGGACCCGGCGTCCGGCGAGATCGGCGGGGAGGCCGTCGAGATAGGTCACCGCCTCCAGGGTCTGTTCGTCCCGACGCATACCGAGGTGCGCCACCTCGGTACCCGGGATCACCGCCTGGATACCCGAAACCATGCCGAGGCCGGCCCGGAGGATGGGGACCACCAGGATCTGCTGGTCCACCACCGTCCCTTTCGCGACCCCAACCGGTGTGCGGACCTCCGCCGTCGCGGTGCCCAGGTCGCGCAACGCCTCGTACGCCAGCAGCGCCGACACCTCCTCCAGCAGGGTGCGGAACCGGTCCCGCCCGGTGCCGGCGTCCCGCAGCCCCGTTACCCGGTGCGCCACGGCCGGATGGTCGACGACGGTTGCGAGAGCCGGCACGTCTCAGGAGCGGTGGACCATGAAGGTCCGGGCCTGGTCGCGGGGGCGGACGATGAGCGTGTCGATGTCGACGTGCGGTGGGCGCGTGACGACGAAGGTGATGATCTCGGCGACGTCATCGGCCACGAGCGGCGTCATCCCCTGGTACACCCTGGTGGCCGCCTCGGCGTCGCCATCGAAGCGGACCAGCGAGAACTCCGTCTCGGTCAGCCCGGGGTCGATCTCTGAGACCCGCACCGGCTGCCCGTTGAGCTCGAGGCGGAGGACGTCGTTCACGCCCCGCGCCCCGTGTTTGGCCGCGATGTACCCCGCCCCTCCGACATAGGCCTCGTGGGCGGCGACCGAGCCGATGTTCACCACGTGCCCGTTGCCCGACCCGATGAGCTTGCCGAGGAGCGCCCGCGTCATCCGCATCAGTCCGAGGACATTGGTCTCGAACATCGTGATCCACTGATCATCGTCGGATTGGGCGATGCGGTCCTGTCCGAGCGCACCGCCCGCGTTGTTGACGAGCACCCGGCACGCGGGGATCGCGTCGGTGAACGCCTCGATCGACTCGGCCGAGGTCACATCGAGCGGCAGGGGCCGGACCGCCGAGCCGACCTCCTTGGCCAGCGCCTCAAGGCGGTCGGTTCGCCGTGCGCCGGCAACCACGTCGAAGCCGGCGGTGGCCAGGTGGCGCACCGTCGCCGCGCCGATACCGCTCGACGCGCCCGTCACCACGGCGACCGGACGACCCTCCTGACCCGTCGGGGTGGGCATGGTTGAAACCTAGTGGCGCCCGACCGGCTGGACGGTCGGGAGCGCGTAACCTCAGCGCATGTCTCGTGCCCTGGTTCTCGGTGCAGGTGGCTCGGTCGGCATCGGCTGGGAGGCGGGTCTGGTGACCGGTCTGTCCGACGGCGGCGTCGACCTGACACTCGCCGATCTCGTGATCGGAACGTCGGCGGGCTCCGTCGTCGGCGCCCACCTCGCGCTCGGAACCGATCTGGCGGCCTACGCCAAGGAGCAGACCGAAGCCGCCGAACGTGGTGAACTCGCCGTTCCCTCCATCGCAGACCTCCCGCCCGGGCAGATCGAGGGGTTCATCAACGCCGTCACCGAGGCGTTCACGGCCACCGCTGCCGAACCGGGCCGGGCGGTGATCGGCCGCTTCGCCGTCGAGGCCGAGACGATCATCACCACGGAGCGCCAGATGAGCCTCTTCGCCGAACTCGCCGGGCGAACCTGGCCCGCCGGCTTCCGATGCGCGGCCGTCGAGACCGAGACCGGCAAGTTCGTCGTCTGGGACGCAGACTCGGGCGTCGACCTGCAAGTCGCCGTGGCCGCCAGCAGCGCGGTACCAGGGTTCTTCCCGCCGGTCTCGGTGTTGGGCAAAACGTACATGGACGGCGGCATGCGCTCCTCGATCAACGCCGACCTGGCGAAGGGCCATGACACCGCGTTGGTGATGGTCGTCGTCGACCATGAGCTCCCGCCGGGGCTCTCGGACCCACGCGTCGAATTGATGGCCTCCCGCCAGAACGCGGAACTCGACGAATTGGCTGCCGACGGCACCGCCGTCGACGTGATCGCGCCCGATGACAAGCTGCGCGAGCTCACGATGTGGGGCATGGACCTGATGGATACGGGTCGGGCCGCGGCGGCCTTCGACGCCGGCAGGCGTCGCGGGGAGGCCGAAGCGCCGCGCCTCCTCGAACGCTGGTCCTGACCTGCTGCCGGCGGGATCTCAGCGACCGGCCGGCGCCATGCGAAGCCGCCCCCACCAACCGGGCTGGATCCCGACCGGCGGTTCCGTGCGGACCAGCGCCTCGTGGACGCGTACCCGGCCGGCTGCCTGGTAGAGGCTGAGCACGACCCGGCAGAGAGGACGGCTGCGAGCCTCGTCGACCACGAGCCAGGTGGACCTGCCCCCGGGCGCCACCGACCCGAGGAGTTGCCGCGACGCGAGACAGGCCTGCCGCCGCTCCCTCGCACTGCGCCGGCGACGCACTTCGCTCCTGCCCCACCACCTGAGACTCCGCGCCCCGCCGGCATACGCCGTGACCACGACGGGCTCGGGTCCTGGATTGGTCACGATCACCCGGATGGTGCCGTCCGGGGCGGGTATGACCGAGCTTCGAGCGTCGCCCTCCCGCTCCCGGTCCCTCTTGGAGAACAGCCGCCATCCGATGCCCGCGGCCGGAGCTCCCGCCACGACCGCGAGGACACTTGCCAGCTCCACCCTGGAGCTCCTTTCCGCCACATCTCCGTTCGACCAGGCCGCGCCGGGTCATCGGAGAATGCGATAGTGCCATTTCGCCTTGTCAGACTGAAAGATACCAGCACGCTCCGGAGAACAACGGCTACAACGAGTGGCCATCGGTCACAGTGCCCTCCGGCCGTTAGGTTTGCGTCATGTTCACCCACGTCGTGGTCATGACCTTCAAAGCGGATGCACCCGCCGATCAAGCCGACCGGATCGTCGCCGCCCTGTCGGGCCTTCCCTCCGCCATCCCGGAGCTCAAGGACTACCGGATCGGGAAGGACCTGGGGCTTGTGGAGGGGAACTGGGACCTCGGCGTCGTAGCCCTCTTCGACAACGAAGCCGACTACCGCACCTACTCCACCGCGCCGGCGCACGTGAAGATCGTCAGCGAGTTGGTCCGGCCGTTCGTCGACCAACGCGCGGCCCTGCAATTCGAGAGCTGACCACCCGGTCCGGGGCACCGCCGTTGTGTGCCAGAACGCCCGTTGTGCACCAGAACGCGCGTATACCGCGCGTTCTGGTGCACAACTACCGCCTCCTGATCGGCGCAGCGGCATCGCTCGGCCTCGTCCTCGCCACTGGCGCCTGCGGCGGCACGCCGTCATCGGCTCCCGGCGCCGCCCCCTCGTCCACCGCCAGCGCCCCGGAGACGGCGACCACTGCGCCCCCGACCACAACTCCGGCCACCACCGCGCCACCCACCACCGCGCCACCCACCACGGCGCCACCCACCACGGCGCCACCCACCACCGCCCTCCCAGCCGCACCGGAACCCAGCGCCCAGCAGGCGGCGGACACGCTCGTGTCCGACTGGGCGACCGGTAACCGCCCGGTCGCCCTGTCCGTTGCGGTCCCGGCCGCGGTCAACGCCCTGTTCGCCGTGCCCTACCCGAGCGGCAACGCCGTCTTCCGCGGCTGCTCGGACGCGTTCCCACCGCTCGTCTGCAGCTACGGACCGCCGGCGCTCGGCAGTGGCTCCCTCTTCGAGATCTACGTCAGCCAGACCCCGGGTGGCGGGTGGTACGTGAGCTCGGTGGTGGTCGAGACCTGAGCGGTGCGGCTCAGCCGAGCGACGCCAGGTCTCCGAAGAAGCGCGGGTAGGTCTTGGCCACGCACGCCGGCCCACTGATCTCGATCCCCGGCGTGCGCAGGCCGATGAGCGAGAGGCTCATCGCCATCCGGTGATCGTGA
>WQVT01000189.1 GCA_009785715.1 Acidimicrobiaceae bacterium
AGATCTACGTGGCCTTCCCGGGCACGCCGTTCCAGCAACTCTCGGTCCTCGACCTGTCGCAGTCGATCGACGACACGGCCTACATCACCGACCCGCGGGGCACGCTCTACGCCACGGACCAGGCGAACAACGACGTGGTGGCCATCCGTGGCGGCTTCACGCCGGGTGAGGCGGTCGTCTCGGCCACGCCGAGCGGGGCCAACAATGCGGTGAACGCGCCGAACTACCTGGCGACCCTGTCGCTCGGCAGCGGAACGGTGACGGCGATCCCCGCCTTGTCCGCGGTCCAGTCGAGCGGCCTGCTGTACCTCCCCGGCCTTCGCTGAGCCGGCCTCCCTCCGGCCGCTCCGTCGCTCCGTCGCTTCGGGGCGGCGGGACCATAGATTCGCGGGGACCATGACTCTCGAAGCGGACGCCGTCACGCAGGCTTTCCTCGAGCACCTCACCGCCACCGATCGGGCGCTGCTCCTCGCGGCCGACCCCGAGCGCGGTCGTGGCCGGCCGGAGGACACCCGGGCGGCGGTGGAACTGTCGGTCCCCGGGAGGCTCGAGCACCTGCTGTCCTCTCCGCAGGTGTTCGAGTCCGTCTTCCTCCCGGGCCCGCCCGACGAGCCGCTGCTGGCGGCCTCGCCGTTCCTGGTCTTTGCGGTCGCGGTGGGCCAGGCTGCCGGCCACCTGAGCCAGGCGACGTACGTGACGGAGTGGCTCGGGCCGGGCCAGAGGGCGCCGATCTTCGACGTCGCCCCCCTGCGGGACTTCCTCGCCGAGCCGGGCCGGCGGCTGTTCCTGGCCGAGCTGCTGGCGTCCTACACGCGTGTCTCCAGCGGGTCCGTGATCGTGTCGACGCGGCGCGGCAGGCGCCGGCAGCGCTTCTCCGAGCTCGACCCCGTGCGCCTCGCCGGCCTGCTCGAGGTGGTCCCCGAGGCCGAACGCACCGGGGTGCTCCGCCGGCTCGGGGACCTCGCCCTGTTCCTCACCGGCGTGTTCCCCGACCACGTGGCCCGTCAGGGGTTCGGGACGATCGAGGAGGGCCGGCTCCGGCGCGCCGGGCGGCTGGTCCGGCACCCCTCGGAGGGATCGCCAGCGGAGGCCGACGGCGCATGGGAGGGACTCGGCGACGGGGGGGCGGTCGGGCTCCTCGAGCGGCTCGGGCGGACCTGGTACCGGGCGGCCTCGGACCGACTGGAGCCGCCGATCCCCCTCGGCATGCGCGTCGTCGGTGAGCTGCCGGAGCGGTTCGGCCAGGCACGCCGGATCCTCAACCTCGTGACGGATCGGTTCCTCTTCGTACAGCGGGAACGCTGGTTCGGCCGGGCCTGAGGCCCGTCGGCCCACGCTCTGGTCGGATCAGCCCACGCTCTCGCTGTCGGGGTGGTGCCGGCGGAGGCGGTGCTGGCGGGGAGCCGGCTCCTCGGGCATCTCGTCGCGGGCGATCTCGTCGTCGATCTCGTCGTCGCCACGGGTGAACACGAACCAGCGCAGCATCAGGTAGCTCGACACCGAGCTGGTGCCCATCGCCAGGACCTTGGCCAGGTTCTGCGCAGCCACCCGGGGGATGATGTCCCAGCCCGTGAGGAGCGGGGTCAGGCCGACCGTCACGACATCGTTGATGCCGATGTTGACGAGCGCCTGGGCGATGAACAGGAAGCGCTGGCGTACCGCCGTCCGCCCGGCAGGGGCGCGGTAGCCGCGGAAGGCCCAGCGGCTATTGAAGATATAGCTGTTGGCGATCGCCCCGATGACCCCGAGGGTGCTGTAGATCGTCAGGATCGTCAGGTTGTGGGGGTCGTGGATGGCGAGCAGGGCGTTGTAGACGATGAGCTCGACGGCGGTGTTCAGCAGGCCGACCGTGACGAAGCGCAGGAACTGGAACAGCCCCGGGTGGCCGTGCGGGTGCCTGGTCGGCGCCGTAGACCCGTTGACCCGACTGCCCACCATGGCGACGCGCCTAGCTGGCCTGCCGGTCGCCGCCGGCCGCTTCGCTCCAACCGATCGCGAGGGGACCGGAACCGGCGATGACTCGCTGATAGCGATCGATGAGGAAATCCGTGGCCGCCGACCAGCCCCAGTCCTGCGCCCGCCGGCGGGCGGCGAGCGAACGGGCGTCCCAGGCGGGGCCGGGGGTGCCCATCTCGATCACGGCGTCGGGCAGGCCCGCCCAGTCGTTCGTGTCGAGCAGCATCCCCCCCGGGCCGTCGCCGAGGATCTCCGCCGATGGGGCGCTCTTCGCGGCGATGACCGGCAACCCGGACGCGAGCGCCTCCACCAGCACCAGCCCCAGCGTCTCGGTGGTGGATGGGAAAACAAACACGTCCGCTCCAGCGTAGGCATCTGCCAGAGAATCGCCTGCCAGCCACCCCTTGAAATGCACATTCGGGCCGCCCATCTGCTCCTCGAGCGGCCGTCGCAGCGGTCCGTCGCCGACCAGCACGACCGACACGCCGGGAGTCGTCGAGAGGGGCACGAGGCGCTGGAGGTTCTTCTCGGGGGCGAGCCGCCCGACGTAGAGCGCGACCACGCCGGCATCGTCGTCACCGACCAGTGCCTGGCGGGCCTCGGCGCGCCGGCGGAGGGGGTTGAAGCGCTCCAGGTCCACCCCGTAGGGCCACAGGTCGACCCGTTCGATGCGGTGGGCGACCAGCTCGGCGGCCATCGCCGCCGAGGTTGCCAGGTTCAGCGCCGCCCGCCCGTGGAGCCGGCGGACGTGCGCCCAGATGAGGTTGCCGAGGAAGCCGACGCGGTAGTGGCGGGCCACGGCGGCGATGTCCTGGTGGAACGAGGCGACGAGCGGCAGGCCCGTGCGCCGCGCCGCGCGGACGCCGGCGGTGCCGAGGACGAACGGGTTCAGCACGTGCACGACGTCGGGGGAGAAGTCGGAGATGAGGTCCGTGACCCGCCGGCCGAGCGGGAGGCCGAGCGGTTTGCCGCCTCCGACAAAGGAGAAGCCGATCGCCGGCATCTGGACCACCCCGTCCTGGGTGCCGGACCGGTGGCCGGGGGCGGGGGCGACCACCAGCGTCTCGTGTCCGCGACGGTGCAACTCGCCGAGCGTCGCCCGGAGACGGGTGACCACCCCGTCGACCGACGGGTCCCAGGTTTCGGTGACGAAGGCGATCCTCATCGACCCGCTTCCTTGATCACCATGCGCCCGACGCTACCGAGCGTCGCAGCCAAGAGCCGGGATCCCACCTCACAGACCGGAACGCTACATAGCCTGCCCCTAATAGGGGCACGGATTTGTCACCCGCTCCGGGCCGGAGTGAAGCTGGGCCGGCTGCGAAGCAGAGCCGGGTCAGTGGCTGGGGGCGTTGCCGGCGAGCGCGGCCACCAGGTCCTGGCGACGGGTGACGCCCGTCTTGGCGAAGATCGCCTTGACGTGGTCGTGGACGGTGTGGGCGGAGATGAAGAGCGCCTGCGCGATGTCCTGGGTCGACAGGCCGTCGATCACGAGTCGTGCCACCTCCCGCTCGCGGGCCGTGAGCGACCAGGCCCGCATGAGCAGCGGGGCCAGGTCCTCCGACCGGGCGGCCTCCAGGGTGATCGCGTACCCGCCCGCCGCACCGGTGAGCGGTGCCGCCCGGACGACCGTCCAGCGGCCGTCCGCCGCCTGCAGCCGTGCCTGGGCGGCCGGCGGCGGCTCGGCGCCCTCCGCACGGGACAGCGCCACACGGGCGGCGACCGAGTAGAAGAAGCCGGGCAGGGGCTCGGCTTCGTTCGGCTTCACCAGGCCGAGCCGGTCGATCCAGTCCCAGGCAGCCGGCGTCGCGGCGACCACGGACAGTTCCTCGTCGACGATGATCGTCCCCGGTTCGGCGGGATCGTCGCGGGGGATTGTGCCGCCATCGGGCGGACGGGTGCGCAGGCCGTCACGGAGGCGTGCGGCGAGCATGGGTGCCATCTCGGCGACGAAGCCGGCCTCGTCCTCGTCGAAAAATCCCGCAGCGCTGTCCCGGTGCAGGTGCAGCTGTGCCCAGGAGGTCCCGTCTGCCACGAGCGACGCGCTCAGGTAGTCGCCGACCCCCGCCGGGCCGAGCGTTTCCCGCCAGGCCGGATCCTTTGCCAGGTCCCCGCCGGTTTCCACGCTGGTGACGGCGACCGGCCGGCCCGAGCGCGACGAGGGGATGGCCGAGGCCCCGGGATGGCGCAGACTGAACGTGCGGATCGACTGGCCAGCGATCGGATTCTCGCCGAGGTCGCGCGTCGGCAGGCGGGTGGCGGGATCGGCCAGGAGCCAGCACCAGCCGTCGAAGCCGATGGTCCTCTCAAGGATCGCGGCGGCCTCCCAGCGGAACCCGTCGTTGTCGAGCCGGGCCCCGCCCAGCCGGGCGAGGTCCGCCCGAGCCCTGGCTTTCACGGCGTTCGATGCCATCGGTCACAGGCTAAGCGTGGGCGATGCTGCGTGAAAATCCCCATCACCGGGGATTCCGGTGGCCAGGCACCGGCCGCGATGGTTGAGCCATGACGACACCGGTATCGACCACGGCGCTGCCGGGGCTTTCCCGCTACCTGCGAGGGCGCCTCCTCGTCCCCGGCGATGCGGGCTGGGACGACGCCCGGAGGCCGTGGAACCTGCGGGTGGACCAGCGCCCGGCTGCGATCGTGGAGCCCGTCGGGGCCGACGACCTGGCCGTGACGGCAGCGTTCGCCGCCCGCCACGGGCTGCGGGTCTCCGTGCAGTGCAGCGGGCACGGAGCGGGGGCCGACCTGAGCGGCACCATCGTCGTGCGTACCGGCGCGCTCCGCGAGATCGCGGTCGACCCGGCCCGCAACGTCGTGAGGATCGGGGCGGGCGTCTGCAGCCGTGACCTCGCGGACGCGCTGAGCCCGCACGGCCTGGTCGCCTCGCTCGGTTCCGCGCCGACCGCGGGAGTCGCCGGGTACGCGATGTTCGGCGGCGTCGGGGTGCTCGGCCGCGCGGTCGGGTTCATGGCGGCCAAGGTGGTCGCCGCGGACGTGGTCACCGCGGACGGCACCCGGTTGCGTTGCGACGCCGATGCCCACGCGGACCTGCTGTGGGCGTTGCGCGGCGGAGGCGGCGGCTACGCGCTGGTCACCCACCTGGAGTTGGCCGTCGACCGGGTACCCGATCTGTTCGGCGGCCAGCTCGTCTGGCCGGCGGTTGCCGCAGCGGAGGTGTTCGAGGCGTGGCGGGACTGGACGAGCGCGCTGCCGCCGGAGATGACCTCCAGCGCCGGGGTGATCACGCTCCCCCCGCTGCCCGAGGTCCCCGAGCCGCTTCGTGGGACCCGGCTTGCCACCGTGACCGCCTGCTACGCCGGCCCCGCCGGCCGGGGCAGGGCCGTGCTCGGTGAGCTCCTCGCCCGGGCCCCGGCGCCCATGCTCGACGCGTGCCGCCCGTTGGCGGCCGCCGATCTCGCCAACCTCTGGAACGTCCCGGGCACGCCGATGCCGGCGCGCATCAGGGGTGAGCTGCTGAGCGGCCTCCCCGACGAGGCGATCGGTGAGCTGCTCCGCCTCGCCGGGTCAGGCCCCGAGTCGCCGATCATGATGGCCGAGGTCCGCCACCTTGGCGGGATGCTCGCGCAGGACCCTCCGCGCGCCGGGGCCATCGGCCGCTGCGAGGCGCCGTATCTGCTCGAGCTGCTCGGCCTGGCCGTGACCGGGGAGGCCGACGAGGCG
>WQVT01000190.1 GCA_009785715.1 Acidimicrobiaceae bacterium
CACCACCATCCGGGTGTTGCGATAGGTGTACATCGCGGCGTCCAGCTCGACCCCATCCCGTGTCAACCAATGGGTGGCCGTTCGCTCGGCGAGCCCAGACTTTGTCCTCAACCTCGGTGACCCTTCCTTCGTGGCGACGGGGAAGCTTACCGGCAGAGTCGGGATTTACTTTCGGCGCCTCAGGTGGCCAGCGCGGGCGATTCTCCCTGACGGGTTCCTTACGTGGCCGCCAGCACGGTGACGAAGTCCCGCGTCCAGCCGGCGGTGAACTGGTCCGCCGGCCGGTTCTGGCCCGGGACGCCCGTCTGCAGAGCCCCACCCGGAGTGGTCGCGAAGGCGAGCTGGATCCACTCCGGGTTGATGTCCAGCTCCATCGCCGTGTTCGCACCGCTCGAGATGAGCGCCTGGGCCATGTCGGAGGGCAACGCCGACATGCTGCCGGCGTAGAGGATGTTGCCGGCGGCGTCCTCACCGAGGGCGCTGCGAGCGATCGAGGACACGCCGCCGAGGGTCGCACCCCACGCCGCGATGTCGAAGATGTTCGGACTCGGCTGTGAGTTCAGTACGAGCGGTGGCAGGCACTGGCGGACGCTCGCGACCTGTTCCCCGGCCGCGGGAAGCGTCTGACCCCAGACCCCGACGTGGCCGGCGCCGTTGGAATCGATGGCGAAGCTCGCCGCCCCGTTCTGGAGCCCGGCGAGGGTCGTGCCGTCCACCACGACCCCTCCTGCGCCCGTGTCGACCTTGAAGCCGCCGTTGAAGGCGGCGAGGAGCGCCGGGGCCTCGGCGCTGCTCACCTCCGGCTGGGCGTCGGCGGGCAGGGCGGCGAGGTTCGCCGGGGGATCCTGGCTGCCGGCGTGCAGATCGAACCGCACGACCCCGGCGCGGAAGCGGAACACGGTGACCTGGGCCCCGCCGGCGGTGACCACGCTCCGCTCGTCCACGGCGATCGCTCCACCCACGTGGCTGATCGCCGCCCAGCCGGGCTGCTCGGCCTCGACCGGGACGGTCGTCGTGGTTGTCGGCGCCACGGTGGTGGTCGTCGGCGGCACCGTGGTCGTCGTGGTCGTGGGCGGGAGCGTCGTCGTGGTCGTGCGCACCGTCGTCGGCGGCAGCGTCGTCGTGCTCGGCGAGTCCCGGTGCTTCAGGGCCTTGTGCTTGGCTGGCCCGGTCGCGGTCCGCGCCGCCGTGGTCGAGGTGGCCTGCAACGGCGCCCGCTGCCGGCGATCCGCGCTGATGCGAGCCCCTCCGCCCGAGCAGGCCGTGGTCATCGCCCCGACGAGGACGACGGCAACGAACGCCCCGAGGGCAGACCGTTTCGCCCCCGGCACGCTCCCTCCGGCTCTCTCGCTCATCAGATCCCGAACACCTTTCGCAGGCTGGGAGCCGAGTTGGCATTCCCGAGGAGGGGCAGGCCGAGCATCTCCTCCGTCGCCCGGAGCAACGAGTAGTGGTCGACGGCGGCGCCCGAGACCGTCCCCGGGCGGACGCTCGGGGCGACGACCACGTTCGCGATCGGCGTCGGCTCGTCCCACACGATGAAGAGCGCCGTGGTCCCCGACTCGTAGGACGAAGTAGCGAGGATCCTGGGTACCCAGGTGGCGAGCCATTGGTTCCCGACCGCCACCGAGCAGTCGTGCATATCGTCGCAAATATTCGGCGTGATCGAGGTGAAGGTTGGCAACCTGCCGCTGGCGAGAAAGGCCGAGAAGCCGGAAAAAGAAACGTCGTCGGCCTGACAGGCGACCCGGTCTCCGGGTCCGTCGTAGTAGACCGCGGGGTTGTGCTTGGCGGCGTAGGAGCCCTGCGAAACGAGGTCACAACTGCCCGGCATCGACTCGACGAAGCTGCGCTCGCTGCCGCCCGCGGCGCGTACCTGGCGGAAGAGGTTGTCGACCGCGAAGGAGTGGTCGCCGGGGTCGCCGTCGTCACCGACCCCCTGGGTGGAGCCGGAGGTGGCGCCCAGATAGTTGGGCAAAGAGGGCGAGCCGACGGAGGCGTAGTTCGAGTCCGTACCGCACTCGTGCGCAAGGGACGAGATATACGGTGCCGACGAGCTCCCGATCACCGAGGCCCACGTGTGGTTCTCCATCCAGATCCACACCACGTGCCGGTAGTGGGCCGGGGGCCTGCCGGCGCCGGCGCAGGGGTGGCCGGGCGAGACGGCCGGTGCGGCACCCGTCGACGGGTTCGCTGCTGTGGCGGCGGAGGTGGCGGTGGATGTGGCAGTGGATGTGGCGCCGGTGCTGGGCATGGAATCGGAGGTCGGTGCCGACGTCGTCGGGCTCGACGTCCCCCGAGCCGTGCTGGCAGTCGACCGCAACTGTTTCGTCGCCAGTGTGCCCCCGCAGCCGGCCAATACAGAAATCGAGACGACAAGAACCGCGGACAGCGATACTTCTCCCACCCTGCGTCGGAGGTAGCGCCTGGGCCCCACGCTCATCCTCACATCGTCCTCTCATCACCACGATTGGTCGGTGGATTCATCCTTTCATTGCGCCGCCGGCGATGGGTACCACCCTCTGGATTCCAACCAAAAGCAATAGGGCGCCGGCGCACCCCGTCGAATGCGCCGACGCCCTATTGCCAATGAGATGCTTGCGGCACCGTCCCCGGGGCGGGCAGACCTCCCGCACCCGGGGACCGGCTACCAGGTCTCTTCGGTCACCTGACCCCCGGAGATCCGGATCGACCGGATGTCGTGGTCCAGCCGCAGGTCGTACGGCCCCGCCGGCAGCCCGTAGAACAGGGCGGCGAAGAGGTCCGAGGAGCCGCCACCGACGGGTCGGCGACGAACCGCCGTGTGAGCGCCGTTCCAGCCGGCACCACTCGGCTTGATCTCGATCTCCGCTCCGTTCAGGTCCGACGGTGTGTAGATCACTGCGGCGCCGACGTTCTCTCCCAATTCGAGCACGGAGGGCTGTGCCGCGGTGTTGGGGTCCGGATGGCCGTGATGGGTGTGCATGATCGCCACTACCCGGCGAGCGCAGCTGGGGTATGGGCGTTGTACCCGCTGTGAGGGGTCCCGAGATAGGGGAAGCTCGTCAGGTAGCGCTCCGTACCCAGAGCGGTGATGTCGCTCGGGCCGCCGATGAGGCCGAACTGAAGGCCTCCCGCTCCGGGGGCGGCCTTCACGACCCCGTCGGGGGTAAAGCTCGAGTCGACGAGGGGAATGGTGGCCCCGGCGACGGCCCGCAGCTCGATGGTGGCCACGTCGTCGAACACCCTGCGACCGTTGGGGAACCCGGCCGGGTCGCCTCCAAGCACCCCGAGGCTGCTCGGGTTGGAGGTCGTCGGCGGGATCGCCATGTTGAGGCGCAGCATGTCCGCCTGCGTCGTCCCCGTGAAGGTCTGGAAGCCGGGGACGATGCCCGCAGGGATCCCGGTCAGGAGGATCGCCGCCAGGTCGGCCCGGGGCTTCTTGTAGGCAGCCAGGTTGGGGAACACGCCGGGGTACAGGCTCGGCAGCAGCGCCGCCAGCCCGGGGCTGGTCACGAAGGAAGCGAACTGGGAGTCGTGCCGCGGCTGCTGCGCGTTCCAGTAGTTCTTCTTGGCCAGCGGGATGAGCACCTCGTTGAAGAGGGGATTGCCGAGGCGGGAGACCTGGACGAAAGGCCCGGTGTGGAACGCGGTCCCGGTGCCCGGCTCGATGCCGCGGATCGTCTGCCGGCTCGCCGAGGTCCACACGCCGATCACGGCATTGGGGTCGCCGACACCGGACGGGTTCGCCCCGCTGCGGGTCAGCCGGCGGATCGGGACCTGGACGGCCAGGGTGTGCACGTTGAGCATGTCCGTCGAGTTCACCCCCGCCATCGCCGAGAGCGAGCTCCCGGCGTGCGCGGCCTCGAACGGCCGGAGGTCACCGAGGTCGAACACGGCACCGAGGTCCACATAGAAGCCCTCGGCCCGCTGTCCTGCATAGACGTTGAGACCGGTCGCCGCCTGGTTGTGTGACAGCGCGGCGGCGACGAGCGCCGGATAGTTCGGCGTCGAGAGCGGCCCGATGTTGCAGGGCGGGACGAGCAGGTTGCTCCCGAGCACGTTCGCCTGCCCGTTGCGGATCTCCGTGAGGCTGAAGGTCTGCGGGCGGCTCCAATTCGGGCTCGGCAGCGTCGTCATCGGCCCGGTGTTGTAGAGGAAGAAGCTCGATGCGGCCGGCGCCAGGCTGGTCGTGAAGCGGAACTGGTAGGTGACATCCGCAACGCCGTCGCCGTCGTTGTCGACGTGAATGGAATAGAGTACGTCGTCGCCGAACTCGAAGAAGTTCGGGCCACCGTCGGGACCCTGCAGCGGGATGTAGTTGGCGATCAGGGTCACCGTTCCCGGGTTGTCGGGGCTGACGAACGCATACACGTCCGTGCTGTCCGCGACGGGATCCTTGGCAATCTCTGGTGCTTCTCGGTGTGAGGACATTGGGTCTTTTACCTTCCTTGAGATGGAATTGCTCGGGCGAGGCGGGCGACGAGGGCCGGGTCCTTGTAGACGACCTGGCTCTCGCCTTGGTAAATGCTGATTTCTCCTGCTCGGATGTCGGATATGTGGGCAACCAATGGGCCGCCCGTTTCGGTTGCGCCGGCTTCAGCGTCGCTGAGAGCCCCATTGATCTCAGGAGCATCAGCTGGCGCGGTCTCGAGGATCGAGCCCAGGCCGGGCACGGCGGTCGCCACGCTTCCCACCGCCACGGCCAACGACCCTCGGGTCAAGAATGTCCGTCTACTCAGTCCGGACACGTTGCCTCCTTCTGTTGATTTCTACGGGTGTGACTCTCGTATATTCGGAGCCATCCATTATTCGGATGGCGACTCTTATCGCTTCAGTGCCCTGCCGATAAGAATCGACAGTTCATAAAAGGCAAGGAGCGGCACCGCCATCGCCAGGAACGAAAACGGGTCGTTACTGGGTGTGATCACGGCCGCAGCGGCAACGATCACGACGATGGAATAGCGCCGCCACCGCCGCAACTTGGCTGACGAGACGGCACCGATGACCTCCAGGAAGACCAGGATCACCGGATAGGTGAAGGCGGAGCCGAACACCAAACAGCAGAGGGCGTACAGGCCCAGGTACCGACCGGGCGAGAAGAGGGGGGCCACCCCGCTCCCGCTCACGCTGATCATCCAGCTCACGGCCTTCGGAAACGTCAACATTGCGGCGGTGACGCCGAGTCCGAAGAGGCCGACCGTGGCGACGATGAACGATCCCGCATACCGCCGCTCCGTCCGGTACAGGGCCGGAGAGACGAAGCGCCACGCCTGCCACAGCAGCACAGGAGCGGCGATCACCGCGCCCAGATACCCGGACACCTTGAGACGGGTGGTGAACCCCTCCAGCGGGCCGCTGGCCACGAGGTTCCCCTTCGAGATGTTCAGGGCCGGGTGGTGGGCCAGGTAGTGCCGGTAGGGCCCGATCATGAAGGCCACCACGTGGTCGTAGAAGCCCCAGGCGAGTGCGGTGCCTGCCACGACGGCGAGGACGCAGATGATCAACCGCCGGCGAAGCTCGACCAGGTGGGCGAGGGCCGGCATGATTGTCGGCGTCTCGGTCGCAGGCGCCTCGGTCGCCGGCGTTTCGTCGAGGACCGTCACCGCTCGGCCCCCTCGTGTTCGAGTGCGGTTTCGTGTCCCGGTTC
>WQVT01000191.1 GCA_009785715.1 Acidimicrobiaceae bacterium
CCCCCGCAGCAAAGCCGAGGCCTATGACCAGGGCCAGGAGCGGGGGCACGATCGGGGCGAGGACCGTCTCCTCCTCGGTGGCAAGGAGCGCGGCGACGCTGGCCGCAACCCACACCAGCACGACCGGGGTGACCTCGAGCACGCCGGTCGGGGCTGCGGGCAGGCCGACGGTGAGCAGCTGCTTCCATCCGTCGTGAAGCCCGTGCCCGAGGGCCGACCAGGTGGCGCCCGTCGGCAGGCCGTGCCTGGTCGATGACCAGAGCACCGCCTCGATGACGTAGACGGCGAGCGCCACGGCGGCCACCGCGAGGAGGACGACACCCCGGCGGATTCGAGCGATCCGAAGGATCCCGATGGTGGCCGCGGGGACGACCCCCGCGACGACAAGCAGCAGGAGGGCATGGTGTCCGGTGAACAGCCCGCCGAAGACTGCGGCGACCACCACGCTGAGGGCGGCGGTGGCCACCAGGCCGAGGGTGGCCCCGGACGTGGCCCCCCGGGCGAGCCGGGCCCTGGTCCCTTCGGGGCCACGGAAGGCCCCGGGCCTGGCGACGCTCACGACGCCACCTTCGCGTTCCAGGCCTCGGCGAAGCGCTCGGCGGTGGGCACATGCACCACGAGCGCGCCGGGGATCAGCGCGCTGAAGCGGTCCTCGACGGCACCGAGGGCGATGACGGCGACGAAGCCGAAGCGTTCCCGCAGCCGGCGCAGACCGACGAGCCGCCCGGGGGACGGTCGGCCGGTCACGACCGCAACCGAGGCGCTCCGATTGCGCGTCGATGCCGCGCCTGCGAATCCGCGGTCGCCGGCGCGCTCGTTGAGCTCGACGACCGCCAGGAGGTCCAGCAGCGCCGTGGCGGCCGCCTTCCCGCCGGCGAAGCCTCCGCCGTCGCCGCCGACCTCGAGCAGCGCCCCTCCGGTCGTCCGCAGCTCGACGGGATGATGGCCGTCACACGCGGAGTTGCAGAGCGACGCGGCAATCCGTACCGCCTCCTCGAAGTAGTCGTCGTGGTAGCTGTCCCGCTCCGTGTCGAGGAGGACGACCAGCTGGGGGCGGTGGGGCACCACGTTCTCCCGGACCATCAGGGTCCCCGTACGGGCCGTCGACCGCCAGTGGATATTGCGCAGGTCGTCTCCGGGCACGTACTCGCGCAGACCGTAGAAGGCCACTCCGCCACGGGGTGCCCCGGCCGAGGTCGGACCGTCCATGTCCTGCGCCCTGCCCGCCGGGAGTGCGTGCACCCGGTAGGTCCGGGGGTGCACCCAGAGCGTGGTCGGCGCGCAGCTGACCCGATCGACCCGGAGAAGGCGGAACGGATCGGAGCGCCCCACCGTGAGAGGCCCGACCTCGTGGCGACCCCGGCGTGTGGCAGGCAGGGCGTATTCGATGCGGTGCGTCCCGCCCGCCCGGATGGCGGGGATGGGGATTGCGATCTGGCGGGGGCCGAGCCGCTCGGACGCAACCGTCGGCAGCGCCCGGCGGAGACCCGCGTTGCGGACGGTCAAGACGGCCCGGCAGACCTCGTCCTCGCTGATCCGCGACGGTTCGAGCTGCCGCGCGGCCACCAGGTCGGTCCGGATCGACACCCACGCCGCGCCACCTGCCAGTGCGACGAGGCAGGCGACGCCCAGCACCACCAACGGCGGATAGTCCGCCCACCAGCCGGCGGCCAGCAGGAGGAGGCCGGAGATGCCGACGCACCAGCCGGAGCGGGTCATCGTGCGGCAGCCTCGGCCCTGGCCGCCGGGACCGGCACCTCATCCATGACCTGCGCCAGGATGGCTTCCGCCTCGATGCCCTCCGTCGCCGCTTCGGCGGAGAGGAGCAGGCGGTGTGCGAGCACCGGGCGGATCAACGCTTTCACGTCGTCGGGGGTGGCAAACGGCCGGCGGTGAGAGGCGGCCCGGACCCGGACCGCGGCCTCTATCGCCAGGCTTGCCCGGAGGCTCGCGCCGAGGCGGATCTCACGCCGCTGGCGGGTCCGGTTGGCGATGGCGACGATGTAGTGGCGCAGCGCGGGCGCCACGTACACCGATCGGGCCACTTCGATCATCTCCAGGACCGTCTCTTTGGTGAGAACCGCCTGCAGTTGTTCGGGGGCCTCGCCGCGGGCTCGGCTGGCCATCACCTCGACCTCGTCTTCGGGTGCGGGATAGCCGATGCTGATCCGCATCAGGAAGCGGTCTATTTGGGCCTCGGGGAGCTGGTAGGTGCCTTCCATCTCGATCGGGTTCTGTGTCGCTAGGACGCAGAACGGCACCTCCACGGAATAGGGGACGGCGTCGACGGTGATCTGCCGTTCCTCCATCACCTCGAGGAGCGCCGATTGGGTCTTCGGCGAGGCCCGGTTGATCTCGTCGATGAGGACGATGTTGGTGAAACAGGGACCGGGGTGGAACTCGAACTGGCGCGAGCCCTGGTTGTAGATCTGCACCCCGGTGATGTCGGAGGGAAGGAGGTCGGGAGTGCACTGGATTCGTCTCCAGGCTGCACTGATGGACTGGGCAAGGCACTTCGCGAGCGAGGTTTTGGCTACGCCCGGGACGTCCTCGATCAGCAGGTGGCCGTCGGCGAGGAGGCAGGTCACGGCCAGCTCCACGGCCTCGCGCTTGCCGCGGATGAAGAGTTCAATGTTGCCGACCAACTTTTCATAGTTATCGGCGAACCATGCCACATGGTGCGTCGCTGATGGTTCCGAGCTCATCGGTGAATCAGGTCCTTTCTTTCGGCCCTTTCGGGCATCGTCGTGTCCTCAGGTGGCCCCGATTGGTTGGCGCGGTTACCCTGCGGCCGTGACCCGGTCTGGAATCGCTTCGGGGGCGTCGTGACCGTCGTGGTTTGCAGCAACTGCCGGGCGGTGAACGACAACCCGGGCGAGCTTTGTCAGAGCTGCGGCGAGCCCATTCATCGGCGGGCGCCTGCCGCCGTCTTGTCCGCCGCCCCCGTCACCGTGACCGCGGATCCCGAGGCCACGAATCCTGAGGCCCCAGCGGCCGACCCGGCCGAGCCGGCCCGGTCGGACATACGGCAGCCCATCCGGATCGTGAGCGCCGGCGAGATCCCGCGAGTCGTCGTTCCGCCCGCGCCCACCCCAGGGCGCGTCAAGCCCGACGTCGACGATTCCTTCCGTCCCGGGCCCGAACCGGGCAGGTGCCGTCGGTGCGACCGGGTCAACCCGACCGAGCTGTGGTTCTGCGTGCGCTGCGGCGAGCCCCTGCGCGTGCTGCCGACCGCAAGGGCGCCCCGCGGTGGCGGCCGCAGGCCGAGCACTCCGACTCCCACCGGCCTGGTGTCGCCCTCGGGCAAGATTCGGAAGGGGGCGTTCCGCCGGGCTATGCACCGCAGTGGCCCGAGGCGACGCTGGGTGATTCGCTACGACCGACCCCTGGCGACGAAGGTGCTGGCCTTCCGTGCCTTTCTCGCCGCCGTCGGTGTCGCGATCGCCCTCGGCGCCGTGCTCCCCTCGGCATCCCCGTTGCGCATCCGCGCCGAGCAGCCCTTCGAGGGCAAGCTGCAGGCCGTACCCGTCCGCTCGGCGACGATCGCGCCGGCGAATGCGCTCGTGGCCGGCCATCCGCCTCGCGACGCCGTCGACGGCAACCCGAAGAGCGCCTGGATGGTGGGGTGGGACCTCGGTCCCGTGCAGGAGAACGATCATGGCGCCTGCTCGGAGACCCGCATCCCTGCAGACGCATCGCTGATCGTCACCTTCCCCAAGGCGGAGAAGCTGGTGCGGGTGAGCATCGCCGCCGGCGAGACCTCGCCCGGTCAGGTCCAGCCCCGGGTCGCCGACCTCGCCTTCTCGGATGGGACCTGCACCAGGCTCACCCTGGCGGACACCAGGGCCACGCAAACGTTCAAGCTGTCCACCGGGGCCGTCGACCAGGTCACCCTCGACCTTGTTGCCGCCTTTCCTCCTCCCGGATCGCTCGCCCAGGGGGAGGCGGGCCAGGCGGAGATCTCCGTCCGCTCGATCGAGTTCTTTCACCGGAGCTGACCCCAGCTTTCACCTTCATCCGTCAGGCCCTGACCGGCGTCGGTCCACGCAGAGACCTCGGCTTCGGGAGAGACAATCGGGGGCGGGGGTATCGCCGGCAGCGGCGGCGGGGCAGGCAATCTCGGCGGCGTGAAGCTGAGCACCGGCACCTGCTCGAAGGCCGCCTCTGCCTCCTTGTCGCGACCCCAGAGGGCACCCGACTCTTCCTGGCCCACCCTGACGGCCGCGAAGCGAAAACGGTGATGGCGGTTCCTGCCCCCGAGCACCGGCCGGCGGCCCCGGACCTTGGCGGCCACGACGGTGTCCGTACCGGGCGCGAGGTCTACCGAGGTGCGCGAGAAGGCAAAGGAGAGCTCGTCTTTCGGGTCCACGCCGACGACCCGCCATCGCCCGTCGCGGGCGCCGACATTGCGGACGGTGACGAGGAAACGCCCCACCCATCGGCCGCGGGTGGAGCTCGGCAGCACCCGGAGTTCCACCCCGTCGAGTGGCTCGACCGTGACCCCGCCCTCCGCCGAGGCGGCGCGCTCGGTGTCATCGGTCGGCACGCACCGCAGTCCCCACGGCAGCCACCCCTCGGTGCCCGAGCCGGCGGGGGGGAGGGTGATTGCGACGTCGACCCGGATCTCGGTGTCCGCGGCGGCGACGATCGTCTCGGGGAACACGCGGCCCCATCGCGAAACGGGGCCGAGGAGGTTGAAGTGCAGGGTCTCCTGGGTGGGCGCCGTGTTGCGCACGGTGGCAAAGGTCGCGACCTCCTGGCCCGGGCGCCCCCGCAGCTCCCGCTCGGCGAGAAGCAGGCGCAAGGGGCCCACCTCCGCCTCCTGCACGTGGATCCCACCGACCGGCGCGCACGGTGCGGCGAACTCCTCGGCCGCCAGGGTCGCGACCGAGAAAGCCATGGACCTCGTCGGTGTCCCGACGAGCGGCCTCTTCGGCTTGACGGCGACCACGATCTCGGTGGTCGCCCCCGCCCCGAGAGGCAGATGATCGGGGTAGACGTGAAAGTCCAGCAGTTCGTCCGGGTCGGCCGCGGTCGTGCTGACCTCGGAGGCGTGATTTCCCTTGTTCTCGACGACCAGGCGGTGGGAGCCGCCGGCGGGGCCGGCGGATCGGACCGGCACGAGGGTGGCCGCCAGTTCGACGAACGGCTCGACCATCGCCACCAAGGGCAGGCGGTCTTCCTCCTCGTTCCCCCGGTGCTCCCCGGCCTCGCGTGACCGGGCCACCAGTTCGAGCTCGTGACGTCCGGCGGGCACGTCCGGCGACCGGGGTGGCGCGAACACCACGGCGAGCGAGGCGCTGTCCCCGGGATAGAGGTTCAGGTGCTCCGGCACGACCCGGACCCAGGACCTCACCGCCTCGGAGACCGAGAAGGTGACCTCGTCGACGACGGTCCCGGTGCTGCGGACGGACAGCGGGAGGGATATCTCGCCCCCGGGGGCCGCCGTGACGGGGAGTTGGCCGCGCAGGGCCAGTTGGACGCCCGCCGAGGACGGAGCGAGGGTCGGGAAGCCCAGGAAGGCGCGGCACCGTCGGCACCAGACATCGTCCGGTCCACGCGACGGCGGGTTCTCGAACCCGCAGTTTTGACAAGGCCGGTTCACGGCCAGACCC
>WQVT01000192.1 GCA_009785715.1 Acidimicrobiaceae bacterium
ATGCACCCCTCCACCCGGGTCGCGCCGAGCAGGCCCGCGAGCCGGCTTCCGGGGGCAACCTCGACGGCGTGGCGTGCCGGGACGCCGGACCCGGCAGGGACACCATGGGCAACCGGCAGGTTCAGATCGCCCAGGTGCTGCCAGAGCGTCCCCCCGAACGCCACGTTGAGCAGCTGGATGCCGCGACAGACGGCGAAGAGCGGCAGGCCGGCTGCCAGTGCGGCACGACTCAGGACCGCCTCGGTCTCGTCGCGACACGGGTCGACCCCGTAGACGGCGGGATGGGCCACCTCTCCAAAGCGGGACGGATCGACGTCGGGGCCGCCGACGAGCATCAGGCCGTCGAAACGCGCCAGATCCGCCCCCGGCTCCGCACCCAGGGCGACCGGGACGGCGCCGGCACGCCGGAGCGCGTCGAGATACTCGCTCTGCACGGCCTCGGCCGCGCCCGCCCACCCCGATACCCGACCCGGCGCGAGCCGGGGCGCGACGACGGCGATCAGCGGCGGTCCGGTCAAGAAACCGAGGTTACGCCGCTACCGTGCGCCTCGATGACCGGTTCCGCGACGTGGATCACCCGGCTCGACCTCGGGTCGGGCGGGACCCGGGTGGCGGTCAAGGACCTGCTCGACGTCGCAGGGGTCCCGACCACGGCCGGCTGCCGGGCCGTGGCGGAGCAGGCCCGGCCGGCGACGACGGACGCGGCCTGCCTGGCCGGCCTGCGCGCCGCCGTGGCGTCCGGCACCGCCCGGCTGATCGGCAAGGCCAACCTGCACGAACTTGCAGACGGGATCTCTGGGATCAACCCGTGGTTCGGGACGCCGGTGAACCCGCTCGATCCCGCCCTCGTGCCCGGCGGGTCCTCGAGCGGGTCTGCCGTCGCGGTCGGCAGCGGTGAGGCCGACATTGCGATCGGCACGGACACCGCAGGCTCGGTCCGGATCCCGGCCGCCTGTTGCGGCGTCTCGGGGTTGAAGACCACGTTCGGCCGGGTACCGACGCACGGGCTGTGGCCGCTCGCCCCGAGCCTCGACACGATCGGCCCGCTGGCCGCCGATGTGGCGGGCGTGGCGGAGGGCCTGCGCCTACTCGACCCCGGCTTCGTCCCAGGGCCCGCCCTGGAGGGGCCGATCGGTCGCCTGCGAGCCACCGGCCCTGATGGCTCACCGCTCCTGGCCGACCCCGAGCTCGAAGCCGCCCTCGACGCCGCCCTCGCCGTCTCGGGTCTCGAGGTGACCGACCTGCCGCTTCCGGGTTGGCTCGATGCGGCACGGGCCGCCCTGCACCTGATCGGCGCAGAGGCAGCAGAGGCGAACCGGGCCCTCGTGCGCGACCACCCCGACGGCCTCGGTGACGACGTCCGGGCGGCGCTCGCGAACGGCGCCCGGGTCGGTCGTCAGCAGGTCCTCGCTGCCAGGTCCGTTGCGAGACGATGGGCGGACAGGCTCGAGGGAGAAGTGTTCACGCGGGTGGCGGCCATCGCCCTCCCCGTCCTGGACCACCTCCCGCCGCGTCTCGACGGGGACCTCTCCTCGTCGCTCACCGTGCGTTGGACCGCGCCGGTCAACCTGGCCGGGCTGCCGGCGCTTGCCATCCCGGTACCCCTGGGCGCGATACCCACGTCGCTGCAGCTGGTCGGACCGGCGGGGTCGGAGGCGGGCCTGCTCGGACTGGGGGCCAGGATCGAGACGGCCGTCCGGGGCCGCTGAGTCAGGAGTAGCGGTACGCTCGGGGCGTCGCGGACCCGCCGGCCCGCCGTTGAACGGCGTGTCTCGGCGTTGGCTGGAGGCGGATCGGCGATGACGACGGACCCCCGGCTCGAGCGGTTGCACCAGTACCTGCGCGCCCGCGGCGGGGGCCTGTACATCGGGAGCGGGCCGGGCGGCCTCGCGTTCGCCGCGCCGCAGCAGGCCGCGCTCGTGCTCGGTCCTCCACGGTCGGGGAAGACCTCGACGCTCGTCATCCCGAACGTGTTGGCCGCCCCCGGCGCGGTGGTTGCGACGAGCACCAAGCCCGACGTGCTCCTGGCGACGCTCCGCCGGCGCGCCAGCGTGGGCCGCTGCTGGCTGCTCGATCCGACCGGCACGGTGCGCGTGCCCGAGGGCGTGACGCCGATCCGCTGGTCCCCCGTGCAGGCCTGCCGGCAATGGGACGAGGCCCTGGTCAGCGTGCGCGCCATGGTCGGGGCGGGCGGCGGTCCCCGGCTTCGCAACGGTGACGCCACCCACTGGACCGAGCGCGCCGAGGCCATGCTGGCGCCCCTGCTCCACGCCGCCGCCATCACCGGCGGTGACATGGAGCGCGTGGTCCGCTGGGTTCTCCGCCAGGACCTCGAGACCCCACACGCAGAGCTTTCCGCCCGCGGGGCCACGTTGGCCTCAGACGTTCTGGCCGGCCTGGCGGCCACCGACTCGCGGGAGCTGTCCGGCATCTGGTCGACGGCCGCCGGTGTGCTGGCCGCGTACCGCTCCGAGGCCGCGCTGGTGGCTGCCCGGGCCCCGAACTTCGATCCGCGAACGCTCCCGGCAACCTCCGACACCGTCTACGTCTGCGCGCCGGCCCGTCACCAGGCCCTTGCGGCGCCGATCGTCGTGGCGTTCCTCGAGCAACTGCGGGCTGGGGCGTTCACCCTTGTGGGAGAGGGGCAAGCGATGCCACCGGTCGTCCTGGCGCTCGACGAGCTCGCCAACATCGCACCCATCCCCGACCTGCCCTCGCTGGTCTCAGAGGGGGGAGGCCAGGGACTCCTCACGTTGGGCTGCCTTCAGGACCTGTCCCAGGCACGCCAGCGGTGGGGCCCGGCCGCAGAGGGATTCCTGTCCCTGTTCGGCACCAAGGTGGTCCTGGGCGGGATCGCCGACGTCGCGACCCTCGAGCTCGTGTCCCGCCTCGGCGGGGACGTCGACCTGCCGGTCCGCTCGATCAGCCGGGCGCCCTGGTGGGCTCCCGGTCGTGGCGCCCCGACCACGACCTGGTCCACCCGCCGCCAGCGCCGGATCCCCGTCGACGCGGTGAGCCAGCAGCCCGCCGGCACGGGGCTGGTGCTGGTGGGGAACCGGCCTCCCACCCGGGTCGGCCTCCGGCCGTGGTGGGAGGTGGAACCATTCGCCACGCCCACCGTCACCCCGCGCCCCTTTGCCCACCCTCGAGCAACCCTCCAAGTGGCGAGAGAGCTCTAGATCTTCGAGCTCGAAACGACCCCGGTGTCGACTCGATACCGGACGAACCCCGGCGTCTCGACCGGGCGGCCGACGGCGTCGATCACGAGACCCTCGTAGCCATCCAGGGAGGTCAGCCAGCGGGCCGCTTCGTCTCCCATCGCCAGCGCCGCGGTGGCGTAGGCATCCGTGTACACGAGCTCGGGGCCGACGACCGTGACCGCAGCGAGGTCGGTGGCGGGCCGGCCCCGGTGCGGGTCGATGACGTGAAGGCCCCGCTCGTACGTGCCGGAGGTCGCCACGGCCCCCTCCTCGAGGTGAACCACGGCGCAGAGCGCGTCGCGCCGGAACGGGTGCGTGATCCCGAGCTGCCAACCACCCCGATGCCCGGCACGGCCATGCACCCGCACGTCACCGCCCCCGTCCACCAGGTGGTCGGGCCAGCCCCGGGCCGTGAGGATCCCCGAGGCCCGCTCGATCGACCACCCCTTGACGGCGCCGGATGGATCGAGCCGGCCCCCGGCGCGGGCGTCGAAGTAGCCCGCCGTGTCGCGCCTCAGGTCCTCGCAGAGCGAGAGGATGGCCCGCACCTCCGGATGGCACTGCTCGACGGCGAGCTCGCCGGCGTCGAGCCGGCTGATCTCACTGGTCGCCTTGTAGGTGCTGAAGGTCTCGTCCACCCAGTGCAGCCACGCGACCGCCTCGGCCACCGCCTCGGCCATCGAGTCCGCCGCCTCCGCGTCGGATCGCTGCGGGCGCAGCTCGAAGCTGACGACCGTGCCCATCACCGTCTCGGCGTGGCGCAAGGGCTGCAATCCGCTTACTTCCCGGCCTTGGAGAGGGCCGCCTGGACGGTCTGGGCGAAGGCATTGGAGGTGAATGTCGCCCCCGATACCCCGTCGATGTTCAGGCTCTGGGCCCGGAGAAGCTCCTGGGTGAGGATCGGCAACGCCTGGGAATTGATGAATTCCGAGCGAGGATCCGGGGCGTTGTCGATCGGGAAGTTGACCGAGGTGATTTTCCCGTTGTTGTAGGTGAGACGGACCTCGATTTCACCGTAGGCGAAGGTCACGTCGCTCCCGGTGAACTGCCCGTTGGGACCGGAGGGCGCCTTGGGGGCGGTGGTCGGTGGGGCCGTGGCCGGCGGCGTGGTGGTGGCGGGCGAGGTGGCGGCGGTTGATCCGGCAGAGGACGCGCTGGCGGTGGGGGCCGCGGTCGACGGGGGGCTGGAGGTTGCCGCCGACGAGCCGGCGGTCGGCAGCAGGTTCGAGCCGCCGGCCGCCTTGAACGTCCCGGACGACTTGTACTGGAGGATGGCGACGACCGCGGCAACGGTTCCGACGGTGGCGATCAGGGCACGACGCATGGGACCTACAGCTCGAAGTTCTCTTGGTGGATCTGGCGACGGGGGACGCGCAGGGCGATGAGGGAGTCGATGACGATCGCCTGCATCGCGGGCGGCCCGCAGAGGAACACGTCCCGGCGGGCGATGTCGGGCACGAGCGATCGGAGGTTGACCGCGGACAGGTACTCGGGATGGTCGCGGGGCAGTCCGACGAGATAATGGAGCTTGCCCCGGCGGGCGCGGGCGATGGCCTCGAGCTCGGAGCGGAAGACGAGGTCGTCCGGCCGGTCGACCCGGTAGATGAGCGTGACGTCACCGCCGACGCCCGGCAACGACTCGTAGAGCGCCCGAAGCGGCGTGACGCCGATCCCGCCGGCGATGAGGACCACCTTGCGGGGGCCTCGCCTCCGGGCGGTGAACGCCCCGTAGGGGCCCTCGCCGATCACCCGCGTCCCGGGGAGGAGCCGGCTCAGGTCGCGGCTGTGGTCACCGAGCGCCTTGACCGTGAGGCGGAGGAAGCGGCCGTTGGGGGCCGCCGACAGGGAAAAGGGGTGCGCCTGCCACCAGTGATCCCGGGTGAGGAACCGCCACATGAAGAACTGGCCGGACTCCGCCTCGAGCTCGGAGAGGTGCCGCCCCGTCAGATAGAAGGACACGACGCGGGGACCCTCGGGGACGACGCGACTCACCCGGAGGTCGTAGCGGGCGAAGTCCCGCAGGGGCTTGACCACCCGGTAGCCGACGAGCAGGAGCCCGACCCCCGCGTACAGCGCGATCCACGCCGCGCGGTTGAGGGGATGGTGGGCAAAGTCGAGCCCGGTGGAGAACTGGTGGGCGAACGACAGGGCCAGCGCGAGGTAGGTGTAGAGGTGGAGGAAATACCAGGTCTGGTAGTTCACTTTCCGCCGCACCGTGCGGGCAGAGAGGACACCTATGGCGACCAGCAATCCCAGGCCCACGGTCGCTGCGAGCATGTCCGGGTAGGTGAAGACGACGGACCTGGTTTCGCGCAGGACGTTTTCATGGGCGGTGATGCCATAACCCCAAATGGTCAGCACGGCGTGGGCGACGAGGAGACTGATGCTGTACTCGCCGTTGC
>WQVT01000193.1 GCA_009785715.1 Acidimicrobiaceae bacterium
AGCGGCTCGCCGGGGTCGAGCGGCTCGCCGGGCAGCGGTAGTCCATCGGGCGGCGATCCGCCCAGCAGCGGCGACCCCTCCGGTAACGGCAGCCCCTCGGGTACGGGAAGCCCGTCGGGGAGCGGCAGCCCCTCCTGTCCCAACTCGGGGAAGCCGTCCCCGAACACCTCGACCCCGCCGAGCAGCGAGGGGACCCCGCCGAGCAGCCAGGGCAGCCCGACATCCGGCCCGGGGAGCCATCCCGGCAGCCACGGGGCCCCGTCGACCACGCCCACGACGACACCCTCGACCAGCCACAGGTCCACGACGACGACCACGCCAACGACCACGCCATCGTCCACGCAATCGTCCACGACGACCACGGTGCCGCGATCCTCGACCACGACGACGCCGTCATCCACGACGACCACGACGACCCCATCGTCCACGACGACCACCCCGGCGTCGACCACGACGACCACGCCGGCGTCGACGACGACGACCGCTCCGAGCTCCTCGACCAGCTCCACGTCGTCGACCACCTCCACGTCGTCGACGACCTCGACGACCACGCCGGCGTCGACCACGACCACGCCGGCCTCCACGTCCACCACGACGCCCTCGTCTCCCACGACGTCGCCCTCTTCGTCGACGACCACGACCGTGCCGCAATCCCCCAGCACCGGGACGACGACCACGACCGTGCCGAGGTCCACGACGACCACCACGGTCCCGGCCTCCTCGCCACACGGGAACGGGCAACCTGGCAGTTCGAACCAATCCCCGCCTTCGAGCAGCGGGAGCTCCCCGTGCAGTGGCTCGCCGCAAGGGAATGGCTCGCCATCGGGAAACGGCCCGTCCCCACACGGGTCACCTCAGGGTAACGGCTCACCCGCACAGGGGTCACCGTCGCCGAACGGGTCGCCGGGAAGCGGGTCGCCGTCGGGTGGCGGGGCTCCCACGCTGTTCTTCACGGCACTCCCGGCGGTCGGCCAGATCATCGAAGAGGGCCAGAGCCTGTATTCGGTGAACGGGACGCCGGCGATCCTGCTCTACGGGACCACGCCGGCATGGCGGGCCCTTTCGGAGGGACTGTCCGGTCCCGACGTGGCCGAGCTCAACGCCGACCTGGTCGCCCTCGGCTATGCCACCAGCTCCGAGTTGCCCCCCTCGGACTACTACGGCTCGGCGACCGTCCAGGCCGTCGATGCGCTCGAGGCGCACTTCGGCCTCGTCGCCACCGGCAGTCTCGCCCTCGGCCAGGTCGCCTTCCTTCCGACCGCGGTGCGGGTCACCGAAGTCACGGCGACGCTCGGCGACCCTGCGGGGAACGGCTCGCCGATCCTGCAGGGCACCTCGACCACCCGCAAGGTGACCGCCGCCCTGAACACCACTCAGGTGTCCCAGGTGCACGTCGGTGACCCGGTGTCGATCACCCTCCCCGGCAACCGGACCATCGCAGGAACGATTGCATCAGTCGGTCGGGTTGCATCGCCCCCGCCCGCGAACGGGGATGGCAGCCCCTCGTCGGGCCCACCGACCGTCGAGGTCACGATCACCGCGACCGATCCCGCGGCCATCGGGGCGGTCGATCAGGCCTCGGTCACGGCGGCCGTCACCACCGCCACCGTGAGGTCGGTCCTCGCCGTGCCGGTCACGGCGCTCGTCACCACGGCGGACGGGCAGCCCGCGCTGCGGGTGGAGGGAGACAGAGGGGTCACCAGGCTGGTCCCCGTCTCGATTGGCCTTTCCGATGATGCCGACGGGCTGGTCCAGGTCAGCGGTCCAGACCTGGCGGTGAGCCAGCGAATCCTTCTGCCACCTGAACAGAACACGCCATGAGGAACCCAAGGAGGGACCGATGCTACAAATCCACCAAGACACCCATCCCGGCGACATCGTCGTGTGCCGCGCCATAGGCGAGCTCGATGCCTTCACCGTGAGCCACCTCCGTGAGGCCCTGGCCGAGCTCGCCGTCTCGCCCCGTCTGGTCATCGACCTCTCCGGGGTCACCTTCGTCGACTCCGCCGGGTTGGGCGCCCTCATCGGAGGCATCCGTCGTACCCGCGAGATGGGCGGCGACGTCGCGGTCGCCTGCGACCGGCCGGTGTTGATCCGCCTGCTGCGAACCACCGGCTTCGATCGGATCGTGGCGCTCGCGGAGACCGTCGACGAGGCCGCCTGGGTGCTGGACCCACGGGAGAAGATCCCGGACATTTCCGGGTCATTCGGTCCGTAGGGCGGACGCGGTGCGCGTCCGGGCCGCCCAACCCGCCGGCAGCGCCGCACCGCCTACGGCGATCACCAGCCCGCCGAGGCCGAGCAAAAGCAGTACGGACAGCGGATAGACGGAGTTGAAGTACGCGGGAAGCTGTTCACCGACGGTACGGGCCATGAGCGGCAACACCCAGCCGTGGACGGCCACGCCGAGGGGGACCCCGACGATCCCCGCGAGCAGGCCGAGCCCGGCGGTGGAGGTGAGGATCGTGGTCAACGTCTGCCGGGGAGTCATCCCGACGGCCTTGAGCACGCCGAGGTCGTGGACACGCTCCCGGGTATCGAGCACGATCGAGTTGAGCACCCCGAGGCCGGCGGCCACGACGAGAAGCAGCGCCAGCAGGCTGATGACCGCCTCCATCGCGGCGATCACCGACGAGTCCTCCGTTCGGTTGGGTTGGGCCGACATGCCGAGGGGACCGAGCGAGCGGTTGAGGCTCGTCAGGTAGGCGCCAAGATTCGTTCCAGGCTCGAGCTCGACGTTGTACTGGTCCGGTTGCCCGGCCAGGCCCAGGGAACGGAGGGTCGAGGTGCCGGTCAGGATGTCCAGGCCCTGGTCATCTAGCTCGAAGACGTCCCCCACAATGCGTACCGTGGTCGAACGCCCCCCGGTGGTCAAAGTCAGCCGATCACCGACCCGCACGCTCGCCGCCGTCAGCAACCGCGGGGAGACAACGGCCTGCCCCGGACCGGTGAGCCACTTGCCGGAGATCATCGGATGGTTAGCCCACGACGAGTCGCCCTGGTAGCCGGTCACGGTGGTGGATCCGGTGAGACCGGAGACCCGGACCGCGGTGCTGGTTGTGCCGAAGAAGGCCCGGGTGCCGGATTGGGCGGCGATCGTCGACGCCACCCGGCTGGCGGTGGGGTTCTGCGAGCCTCCGTTGCCCGGGGTGATGCGCAGGTGTCCTCCCGGCCCGGGGGCTGCCTGGACGACGACCGCTCCGGCCGTTCGCGGATCTCGGTTGGTCTGAACCCGGTCGAGGGACACGGAGAGCCCGACGGCAAAGGTCACGGTCACCGCGCCGAGCGCAATGGCGGCGGCCATCGTCAGCGAACGACCCGGGCGAGCGAACGGATTGGCCAGACCGAGGCTGACCGAGCGGGACAGCGGGAGGCGCCCGGCGACCCGGTGAGCCAGGCGCCCCCGGCCGGCCCGAGGGGTCCGGCCGACGGCGATCGCCTCGGCAGCTCGAAGCCGGCCGGCCCGCAGTGCGGGGGCCAGCGCGGCCATGGCGACCGCCATCAGCGCCACGGCCGGCACCGCGATGTCGATCCAAACGGGGACGGTCAGGGTGCCGCTCTCGTAGGCCTTGCTCGCCTGCTTGAACACGGGGATGCTCAAGAGGTTCCCGACCACCACTCCCAGACCCGCCCCGATCGTTGCGGGAACGAGGGCCTGTGCCATGAATGCCCGACCGACCTGGCCGGGTGTGAAGCCCAACGACTTGAGGATGCCGATGCGCCGGGTGGCGGCGGCGACTGCCCCGCTGATCACGATGCCGATCGTGAGGGCCGAGAGGACGAAGCCCAGGATCCCGAACGCCGTGACGAAGGGGACGAAGGCGGACGTGTTGGCGTTGGCCACCTGCCGGATCGCCAGGTACGACTGGGATCCGGTCAGGGCCCCCGCCGGCATGGCGGTGACGACACCCGCGCGATCACGGGCGATTTCCGCGGTGGTGGCAGCCTGGGCGAAGCGGTACAGCATCTGGAAGGAGGGCACGCTACCCGGCGCCCGCAGTGCTGCGGCCTCGAGTGGGGTGACCCAGCCGTCCGCCGTCTGGCCGACCGATTGAGCGATCCCGACGACGGTGAGGGATGGGTCTCCGGGTGCGGCCGGGAACCGCATGACGGTTCCGACGCCGAAGGGCCCGTCGGCGGAATCGCCTGAGAGGACGATCTGGCCCGGTCCGTTCACCCACCGACCGCTGAGCAGCGAGACATCGTCGACCGGGCCGCCGGGGTTGGTCCTGCCCACGATGTTGAGTGGCGGCAGCGTGATGCCGGCGGGGAGTCCATTGCTGGCGGTTCCGGTTACTGGTGCGATGGTCACCGCAGGGAACGGGCCGGACGCCGCGGTGACGCCCGCCGCGTGTCCCGAAGACGCCAGCTCTGCTGCGGATACCCGGTTTCCGTTCCACTCGGTGGTGAGTTGCGAACCGTGCTCCTTGGCGAAGGCGTGGTCGAAAGGGGCCTGGGAGGTCACGAGCAACCCGGCTGCCAGGATCGAGGCAGCGACGGCGATCAGGGTGGTGAGCGCCATTACCGCGGTCTGCACACGATGCCGCTCGACACCGGCGCGCACGACGCGACCGGAGGCGTTCATCGGACGGCCCCCATCACGTCGCGGGCGAGACGCCCATCCACGAGTTCCACCGTCCGTGCGGCGCAGGATTCCGCCAGTACGAGATCGTGGGTCACCAGCACGATCGTCTGCCCATCCCGGTTGAGCTCGGTCAGAAGCGACCGCACCTCGGCGCTCGAAGCGGTGTCGAGGGCACCCGTGGGTTCGTCGGCGAGAAGCAGGCTGGGGCGGTTGATCAAGGCCCGGGCCACGGCCGCGCGCTGTCGTTGCCCGCCGGAAAGCCGACCCGGATAGGTCGCGGCGTAGCGATCGATCCCGAGGAAGGACAGGAGGTCCGTCGCCCTTCTCGCGGCCTCCGGGGGAGCGAGCCCGGCCAGTTGCGCGGGGAGCAGGACGTTGTCGATCACGGTGAGGTCGTCGAGGAGGTTGAAAAACTGGAAAACCATGCCGATCCTCGACCGTCGGTATTTGGCGGAGGCCGTTTCGCTGAGACGGTCGACTCGCGTCCCGGCGACGGTGACCGTTCCTTCGCTCGGCTTGTCCAGCCCGGCGATCAGGTTCAGGAGCGTCGACTTGCCGCTGCCGGAGGAGCCCAATACTGCCACCGACTCGCCGGGGGCGACCGCCAGCGAGAGGTCGGCTAAGGCGGGTGGCCCGCTGTCGTAGCGCTTGGTCACATTGACAAGGTCGATGATCGGTGCGGTCATAGTTCCCTCCAGGGGTCGGGATGCGGTTCCGCTCCATCAAAACCCGGCCACTCTTTGCCCGAATCCCCCCCGCTGACCAAATCGGGTACCGCAGCGGGATGATTGCGGGCAGGGTCATCCTTGCGATGTACGCCGGCCGGGCGATGCCACCCGATCGGCCAGGTGCGACACTGGTTTCGTGAAAACAGCGCTGACGGCGGCCGAGGACCGGCTTTCCCGGCCTTCTCGTTGGTCCTGGCCAGCCGACATCCTGCTGGCTGCGGTCTTGGCTGTGCTCACCGTCGTCAGTGCTCGGGGCGGGC
>WQVT01000194.1 GCA_009785715.1 Acidimicrobiaceae bacterium
ACTCGGAGGGCTCTCCTTCACGATCACCGACCTCAGCTTCGACAACTTCTTCGCCGAGGCCCTGCAGAGCGAGTGGATGCAGGCCGGGATGAAGGTGCAGATCAACCCGGTGCCGATCATCACACTGAACAAGGCCTTCGCGACGAAGAACTGGGACGTGGTCGTCCCGGGGGGCTGCGGGGGGACCGACCCGGCCATCGGCCTCGCCGGCATGGCCTGGCGGTGCCTGTCGACCGGGCCGTTCACCGGGCTCGACGACCACAAGCTCGACTCGATGATCAACGCAGGGACCGGCACGCTCAACGTCGAGAAGCGGGCGAAGACCTACTCCCAGATCTTCGAGTACCTCAGCCAGCACGCGTACATCCCGTTCACCTACGCGGCCGCGACCCACAACATCGCCTCCACCAACGCCCACGGGCCCGGGATCGACTCCCCGCTCGCCACGCCGTGGTGGCAGGACGCCTGGATCAGCCACTGAGCCAGGCTCTCCGCTTGACACTGGTCGAGCGCCATAACTAGAAACGGTCCGAATTCGGTCAAAATCTATCGGGGGTGGCCGTGGCTATCAGGTTCGGATCAGGATCGCTCGCATTTGAGTTGGTCGAGGGCTGGGAGCGGATCCCGAACGACTGGACACACCCCGACGTTGCCGGCGTTTGCACCGATTCCTCGGGAAACGTTTTCCTGTATTGCCGCGGCGATCACCCGGTCATGATTTACGACAGGGAGGGGAACTTCCTCGACTCCTGGGGCGACGGGATGTTCAGCTTCCGCACCCACGGGATGCACATGGGTGGCGAGGACCGGCTGTTCTTGGTCGACGACGGCGGGAACTCGGTCGGCCAGTACAGCCTCGACGGCAAGCTGATCCAGCAGATCGGCCCGAAGGGTGATGCGTCCGACACCGGCTACACCGGCGAGATGGGGAAACCGGTCCCGCGCGCGGCCGGCCCGTTCAACCATCCGACCAACCTCGCCGTCGCCCCCTCGGGCGACTACTACGTGAGCGACGGATACGGCAACTCCCGCGTCCACCGCTTCAGCGAGGACGGCGACCTCATCCAGTCCTGGGGGGAACCGGGCAGCAAGCAGGGCGAGTTCGTCGTCCCCCACGGTGTCTGGGTCCACGACGACGGCCGGGTCTTCGTCGCCGACCGCGAGAACGACCGCATCCAGATCTTCGGGCCGACGGGCGAGTTCCTCACCGAATGGCTCGACCTGCAGCGCCCGCAGGACATCTACATCTCCGACGGGCTCGTCTACGTCGGCGAGCTCCTCTACCGCAAGGGCAGCACGTCGCTGCGGCGCGGCCCCATCGCCGAGGAGGAGCCGGGGCGGCTCAGCATCTTCGACATGGAGGGCAACTGCCTGCTGCGCTGGAGTGACCCGGACCCGACGAAGGACGGGTACTTCATCGCTCCCCACGGCCTTTGGGTGGACGACGAGGGCTCCATCTATATGGCGGAGGTCAACTGGACCATGGCGGTGAACCCCGGCTTGGCGCCTGCGGACGTCCACACGTTCCAGAAGTTCGCCCGGGCCTGACCGCCCGGGCATCTGCAACACCGGCGCCCACCCGGTCGCCGGCCCAATCGAGGACAGATTTCAAGGACGGAGGGGAATCATGAAGGTCGGATTCATCGGGGTAGGGACCATGGGCGGACCTATGGCGAGGCACCTGCAGGAGGCCGGGCACGACCTGGTCGTGCACGACGTCCGCAAGGAGGCGGCCGAGTCGCACATCGCTGCGGGCGCGACCTGGGCCGCCACGCCGGCCGAGGTCCTGGCCGCCGTCCCCGTGGTGTTCACCTCCCTGCCCATGCCCGCCGACGTGGAGAGCGTGGCCCTCGGCCCGAACGGGCTCATCGAGTCCGCCGAGACCGGCAAGACGTACTTCGACGTCTCCACCAACGCGCCGTCGATGATCAAGAAGCTGCACGCCGCCTTCGCCGAGAAGGGCGTGAGGATGCTCGACGCGCCGATCAGCGGCGGAAAGGCCGGCGCCGAGAGCGGCCGGCTCGCCTTCATGGTCGGCGGCGACGAGAACGCGTTCAACGAGTACAAGGAAGTGCTGCGCGCCATGGGCGACCAGCCGATCTATGTCGGCCCCATCGGGGACGGGACGGTGGCCAAGCTGGTCCACAACCTGGCCGGCCAGTCGATGGCGCTGGCCTTCGCCGAGGCGTTCACCATCGGCGTCCGCGCCGGCGTCGACCCGGTGGCCCTCTGGACCGCTATCCGGCAGGGCGCCGGCGGCCGGCCGCGTCGCCCGCTCGACTCGCTGCGCTTCTTCCAGCACGAAGACGAGCCCGCCAACTTCCGCCTCGAGCTCGCCCTGAAGGACATCGGCCTCGCCTGCCAGCTGGCCCGCGAGGTCCACGTCCCCGCAGCGCTGTCCCAGCTCACCAACGACGCGCTGGTGGCGACCTACGAACGCGGCTGGGGCGCCCACGACATGACCGCCCTGCTCCTCCACCAGGCCGAGGTGGCCGGCGTCGACTTCCGCATCTCGCAGGAGGAGATCGACAAGGTGCGGGAGAACGACTGATCGGAGGCCTTGCGGACGCCTGGGAGTCCCACGCCCGCGAGTGGATCGTCTGGGCCCGGACATCTGAATTCGACGGTTTCTGGACGGGAACATGGCCCGAATTGGCGGAGCTCATCCCGCCGCCGGACGGCTTGACCATCGATGTCGGCTGCGGGGAAGGCCGGGCCGCGAGGAAGCTCGCCGAAGCCGGCCACCGGGTGATCGGCCTCGAGCGCTCCCCGACCCTCGCCACGGCGGCGGGGTCGGGGGCCTCGCCGGTGGCCGTTGCACGGGCCGACGCCGTCGCCCTGCCGCTGCCGGACGGATGCGCCGGACTCGTGGTGGCGTCGATGGTGCTCCAGGACCTCGACGACCTCGACCCGGCGGTGAGCGAGGTGGCAAGGGTCCTGCGCGACCGCGGCCGATTCTGCTTCGCGATCGTCCACCCCTTCAGCTCTGCGCAAGACGCCGAGGTATTCCACGGTGACGGGCCGGGCACCGTCACCGGCTCCTACCTTGCGGAACGGCGCTACGTCGACCGAATGGAGCGCGACGGGGTAGGCATGACGTTCGAATCGGCCCACCGTCCACTGTCACGGTATGTCGATGCGCTCGGGCGAGCGGGGCTCGTCATCGCCGCGATGCGGGAATCGGGGCCTCGGCCCATTCCCTGGCTGCTCGTGTGCCGCGCGGTGAAGGCCCGCCTCTAGGACAATCGAGACCGTCCGGGGTGGTCGACGAGGGGCAGTTCCATGACCAACCCCGGAGACCGGAACCCGCGCCGCTCGTAGAGGGAGCGGCTCCGGGCGGAGGGCCAGAGGACGATCGTGTCCACTCCGCGGGCCCGGCATTCGTCGAGCGCCGCGTCGAGGAGGGCGGCACCCACGCCCGCCCCGCGATGCTCCGGGCGGACATAGAGGCTCGTGATGTAGCCCAATTGCTCGGGCTCGGGCACCGGACCCGGGACCTTGTCGACGATCTGAAGGAACACCGCGCCTATGGCATCCTCGCCATCAACGGCCAGCCACGCGTTCCAGGCCCCCGGGCTCGCCCCGAGATGCTCGCCCAGCCAGCCGATCATCCGAGCCTCGAAGACGTCCCGAGCCTCGTCGGGCTCGTCCATCGCCGCCCGAAACTCGTAGCGCATGGCCGCCAGGAGCGGGAAGTCGTGGGGCCCGGCGGACCGGAGGAATGCCACCCTGGCATCATGCGCCATCGGGCCCGGGCGATGTGGCCACTGCCGATGAGATGCCGCTGCCGATGGGACGCCGCCCGCGTCGGCGGGTGCGGGCGCCTCGACCGGGCGACCCGGCGCCGCGGACGACGACCTGCTGCTTGACTTGGGCCCGTGACCGCCCACACGTTGCCCTACGCCGTCAACTGCTCGATCATGTTCACCGAGTTGCCCCTCCTCGAGCGGCCGGCAGCGGCCAAGGCGGCCGGGTTCGACGCGGTCGAGTTCTGGTGGCCGTTCGCCGACCCGGTCCCGCCGGGCGCCGAGGTCGAGGCGTTCGTGCACTCCGTGGAGGACGCCGGAACGCGCCTGGTGGCGTTGAACTTCTACGGCGGACGCTCGGGGGAGCCCGGCATCCTGTCGATCCCCGGGCGGGCCGGGGAGTTCCGGGAAAACGTCCCCGTGGCGACCGAGATCGGCGCCCGCCTGGGGGCGGTGGGGTTCAACGCCCTCTACGGCGCCCGTCTCCCGGAACATTTGGCGAAGGAGCAGGAAGACCTCGCCACCGAGAGCCTGGTCTTCGCTGCCCGGGAAGCCGCGGCGGTCGGTGCCTCGGTGCTGATCGAGCCGCTCAGCGCCGCCCGCGGGACGCCGGTGCTCACGGCGAGCGACGCGGCAGCGATCGTCGAGCGGGTGCAGGCAGCCGGTGGACCGGCCATCGGTATCCTCTGCGACCTTTACCACCTCGGAGTGAACGGCGACGACATCGACGCCGCCATCGACCGGCACACCTCGCTGATCACCCACGTGCAGATCGCCGACCACCCGGGACGGGGCGAGCCCGGAACCGGAGGGCTGGACCTCGAGCGCTACCTCGCCGCACTCGAGGAGCACGGTTATTCGGGCTGGGTCAGCCTGGAATACGAGCCCACGACGACGACCCTGGAAAGCCTGGCCTGGCTCCCGAAAGAGCGGCGCGGCACCACAGGAAGCTCGCTCTAAGAGGCTAGATGTCGCGGAAGGTTTCGATCTGCGCGCCCATGTCGTTCAGGCGGCGTGCCAGGTCTTCGTAGCCGCGATCGATCACGTAGACGTTGCGGAGGGTGGAGGTCCCCCTTGCGGCAAGCATCGCGAGGAGGATGACCACCGCCGGCCGGAGCGCAGGAGGACAACCGATCTCGGCCGCCGACCAGCGCGTCGGCCCCTGGATCTGTACCCGGTGGGGATCGAGAAGGGTGACACTGGCGCCGAGGCGGCCGAGCTCGCTCAGGTAGATCGCCCGGTTCTCATACACCCAATCGTGGATGAGCGTCGTCCCCTTGGCGTGAGCACCGATCGCAGCGAAAAACGGGAGATTGTCGATATTGACGCCAGGGAAGGGCATGGGATGGATCTTGTCCCGCCGCGCCCGCAGCTGCGACGGGCGGATCGTCAGGTCGACGAGGCGCGTCCGCCCATTGGCTGCGCAGTATTCGGGGCTTCGATCGTGTTCGAGGCCCATCTCCTCCAAGAGGGCAAGCTCGACCTCCAGGAACTCAATGGGGGCGCGCCGGACGGTGACCGTGGAGTCGGTCAAGATCGACGCCGTGATCAGGCTCATGGCCTCGATCGGGTCCTCGGCGGGGGTGTAGTCGACCTCCCGGTCGACGTCCCCCACGCCCCGCACCGTGAGCGTCGTGGTGCCGAACCCTTCGATCTCGACGCCGAGCTGGCCGAGGAACAGGCACAGATCCTGGACCATGTAGTTGCAACTGGCGTTGCGGATGACCGTCACCCCGTCCGCCAGCGCGGCGGCCATCAGGACGTTCTCGGTCACGG
>WQVT01000195.1 GCA_009785715.1 Acidimicrobiaceae bacterium
ATGAGCAGGCCCCGCTCGTCGCACAGGTCGCGCACCGCCCGGAAGTAGCCGGGCGACGCCGGGTTGACCCCGCCCTCGCCCTGGAGAGGCTCGAGCAAGACCGCCACCACGCTCGGGTCGATGGCCGCCTCGAGGGCCCGAGCGTCGTCCCAGGCGACGTGGCGGAACCCCTCCGGCAGCGGCTGGAACGGCTCGTGCTTGGCCGGTTGACCCGTGGCGTGCAGGGTGGCGAGCGTCCGGCCGTGGAAGGAGCCATAAGCGCTCACCACGCCGTAGCGCCCGTGGCCCCCCCACTTGCGGGCGACCTTGATGGCGCACTCGTTGGCCTCCGCACCGGAATTGGTGAAGAAGATCTTGCCCCCGCCGCCGAGCAGCCGGTCCAGCGTGGCCGCCACCTCGCGCTGGGGCTCGGTGCCGAAGAGGTTCGACACGTGGAGCAGGGTGCGCGCCTGCGTGCACAGGGCGTCCGCAACCGCCGGGTGGGCGTGGCCGAGGGAGGTGACGGCCAGACCGCAGAGGAAGTCCAGGTACTCGCGGCCGGCATCGTCCCACAGCCGGGTGCCCTCCCCCCGGACGAAGGTCACCTTCGGCGGCGCATACGTGGGCATGATGCGGACGTCGTCTGCAATGGTGGTCAACGGTCCTCCTCGGTGGTTTCTTCTGGCAAAGCGTCTCCGGTCACCATGGTGCCGATGCCCCGGTCGGTGAACACCTCGAGCAGCAGGGCGTGCGGCAGGCGGCCGTCGAGGATGTGCGCCTGAGCCACCCCGGCTCGCACCGCGGTGGTGCAGGAGAGCACCTTGGGGATCATCCCGCCCTCGATCGTCCCGTCCGCCACCAGCGCATCGAGGTGCTCGACCGTGGTCTTCGACACCCGGGTTGCGGGGTCGTGACGGTCGAGCCGGATGCCCGCGACGTCGGTCAGGTACACCAGCTTGTCGGCGCCCAAGGCAGCGGCTATGGCGCCGGCCACCGTGTCGGCGTTGATGTTGTACACCTGACCGGTCTCGTCGGTGCCGAGGGTCGAGACGACCGGCACCAGATCCTCAGCCAGGAGCCGGGTCAACAGCTCCGGGCGGATCGACGCCACATCGCCGACGAAGCCGAGCCGCGGATCGCGGGCGGTGGCGGTGATCAACCCGGCGTCCTCGCCCGAGACGCCCACCGCCAGCGGGCCGTGCACGTTGAGGGCGGCGACGATCTCCCGGTTGACCTGGCCGGACAGCACCATGCGAACGATGTCGAGCGTCTCGCCGTCGGTGACGCGCAGGCCGTCGACGAACTCGGGCACTTTGCCCAACCGGTTCATCAGCTCGCCGATCTGCGGACCGCCGCCGTGGACCACCACGGCGCGCACGCCGACGCTCGCAAGGAGGACGATGTCCTCCGCGAATGACGCCAGTGCCTCCTCTTCGCCGTGCCCGGCCAGCGCGTTGCCGCCGTACTTGATCACCATCACCCGGCCTCTGAAGCGCCGGATCCAGGGCAGGGCCTCGACCAGGACGGCCGCCTTCAGCGATGCCGCCTCGACCTCACCCGGGTCGTTCAGGTCGCTCATCGGTGAAACCGGGCGCTCACGGGTAGACGCCGACGACGGGGAGGCCCGCGGTCTCGGGAAGGCCGAGCGCGAGGTTCGCGCACTGGATCGCCTGGCCGGACGCCCCCTTGGTGAGGTTATCGAGGGCAGCTATGGCCATCACCCAGCCGGTGCGCGGGTCGCGCCGGGCGGTGACGTGGACGCTGTTCGAGCCGAGCGTGGCCTTGGTGGAAGGAGAGCGCTCCGACACCACCACGAACGGCTCGCCGTCGTAGGCGTCCGCCAGGAGCGCGAGAGGGTCCACAGCCGGCGACGTCGGGCGGGCGTAGCAGGTGGCGAGGATCCCCCGGTTCATCGGGGCGAGGTGGGGGGTGAAGAGGATCTGCGCCCCGATCGCCTGCTCGATCTCCGGGGTGTGGCGGTGGTCGAGCAGTCCGTAGGCGGTGAAGTCCTCGTCGACGGTGTTGAAGTGGCTGGAGTCGCGCAGGCTCCTGCCCGCCCCGGACACGCCGCTCGCCGCGTCGACGATGATCCCGTGGTCCTCGACCGCGCCCGACCGCACCAGAGGCGCGAGGGCAAGCGAGGCCGCCGTCACATAGCAGCCCGCCGCGGCGATGAGCGACGCGCCGGGCATCTCGCTCCGGTAGAGCTCGGGGATCCCGTGGACGGAGGTGGCCAGCAGGTGCGGGAGGGTGTGCTCCTCTCCGTACCAGCGCGGGTAGGCGGCGGGATCCTTCAACCGGAAGTCGGCGGCCAGGTCCACGACGTGCTTGACCTCACTCAGCAGGCCCGGCACGAGGGCCTGGGAGGCGCCGTGCGGCATGGCCAGGAACACCAGGTCCAGTCCCCGCCCCACCTCGGGCGTCGTGGGTCCGAAGACGAGGTCCGGATAGGCGGCAGCAAGGTGGGGATAGAGCGACGCCGCCGGGGTGCCGGCGTGGGTCTCGGCGGTGGCGGCCACCACCTCGAGGTCCGGGTGGCCGGCGAGCAGGCGCAACAGCTCAGCCCCCGTGTACCCCGACGCCCCGATGATCCCGACCCGTGCGCTCACGGCTGCATCATAGCGCGTCGTCATACAGGCTTCTGCATATTCATGCGGTCAGGGCTCGAGGAGCAGTCCCCGCAGCCGGGCGCCGGCGTCGGGCCGGCCCACCGAGCGCAAGTAGCCTTCCGCGCCGCCGTAACGCTCGTCGAAGTCCTCGAGGAACCGCTCCATGGTCTCGGGAGCGGCCGCCACGATGGCCGCCGTGGCGGATTCAAGGGACTTGGCGAGCTCGGGTTGGTTCTCCGCCACCCATTCCATCATCCGTCGCATGGCGTCCTCCGAGAGGACATAGTCGGCGACGATGTCGTCGTGGGCCACGCCGAGCGCGTCGAGCACCACGGCCGAGAGGATGCCCGTGCGGTCCTTGCCCACGTAGCAGTGGTAGACGAGCGGGTACGACGCGGGGTCGCAGAGGACATCGATGGCGGAGGTGATCGCCTTCGACCCCGACGCCAGGATGGCCCCGTACTGGGCGGCCACGGTGGCGGGCTTCGCCCACTCCTCGCCGTAGGTGTCCTGCGGGGGAAGCACGTCGATCAGCGGGAGGTGGTGGAACGCCAGGTCCTCGTCCGGCCAGGGGATCCGGCCCAGGTCCTCCAGTTCGGCCGGCGTACGGAGGTCGATGACGGTGCGCAACCCCAGGCCGGCCAAGCGGATCTGGTCGTCGGGGGTGAGGCGGAACAGGCCGTCGGAGCGGAACAGGGTGCGCCAGCGGACCGGTCGGCCACCGGCCCCCGCGTACCCGCCCAGGTCCCGGAAGTTCCAGCTCGACTCGAGCTCGATCAGACGCTCGGGCGGCATCAGCCGCGCAACTCGGCATGGTGGGCGTCCGTGACCGCGTCGATCGCAGCCTGGCGTTCGGCCGTGAGCTCGGCCTCGGTCAGGGTCCGGTCGGGCGCCCGAAGGCGGACCCGGTAGGCGAGGCTCCGCCGTCCGGCGCCGAACTGCTCGGAGCGGTAGACGTCGAAGAGCGACACGCCCTCCAGCAACTCGCCGGCGGCGACCCGCAGGGTTCGCTCCACGTCGGCGGCGGGCACCGTCTCGTCGACGACGAACGCGAGGTCGAAGTCGCTGGCGGGGTAGCGGCTGACGGGCGGCGCCGTCTCGGGCCGGCGGGGCTCGTCGAAGAGCGGGACGAGGTCGAGGGCGAGCCAGCCCACCCGTCCCGTCAGGTCGTACGCGGCCACCACCTCGGGGTCCACCTCGCCCACGACACCGATGGCGTTCCCGGCTGCCCCGACGATGAGGGCGCTGCGTGTCGGGTGGAGGCCGGGAACGCCGCCGGAGACCACCCGCACGCCGTTCGGGCTCATCGTCTCCAGGCGCAGCGCCTCGGCCACGATCGCCCACATCCTCGCCGCCAGGCGGGCATCGGCGCCGTCTCCCGCGAGGATCACCGCCGCCGTCTCCGTCTCGACCGGGACGACGGCCCCGTCCACCGGCAGTCCGAACGTCCGGCCGGTCTCGAACAGCCTGACGTCGGGCTGCTGGTGGTCGACGTTGAAGCGGACCGCTTTGAGCAGTCCGGGCAGGAGCGACGTCCGGAGAAACGACTCGGAGCGATCCAGCGGGTTCTCCACCTCGACGGCGGCCGGGTCGAGCCCCGCACGCTCCAGGTCCCCGGGCGCGAGGAAGGTGGTCGTCCACGCCTCGTCGAGGCCCATGCCGGCGAACACCTGGCGCAGTTCCCGCCGCCGCCGCTGATGGACGGTCAGCCCACCGGAGGACCGCACCCCGCTCGGAACGGTCCGGGTGACCCGCCGGTAGCCGTACAGACGTGCCACCTCCTCGACCAGGTCGATCTCGCGGGTCACGTCGGGCCGCCACGACGGGACCCTCACCCGGTGGACGCCCACGCTCTCGCCGCGCGCCCCGACCTCTGGCGACACCGTGAAGCCGAGGGGGCGCAGGTAGCCGGAGACCGTGGCGTCGTCGAGGTCCACCCCGAGCAGGGCGTTGACGCGCCCCGTGCGCAGCCGGATCTCGTCCGGCCGGGCGATCGGACCCCGCACGTCGGTGGTGGGACCCCGCCGGAGCTCGGTGGCGCCCGTCTCGGCGAGGAGGTGGGCAAAGAGGTGCACCGCGGAAGCCGCCGCCTCAGGGTCCGCGCCCCGTTCGTACCGGGCCCTTGCTTCGCTGGCGATCATCAGCCGCTTCCCGGTCCGGGCGATGGCCATCGGCGAGAAGTAGGCGACCTCGAGCAGCACCGTGGTCGTGGCGTCGGTGATCTCCGTCTCCTCGCCACCCATGATCCCGCCGACCCCGACCGCCGCCCCGTCGGCGTCGGCGATCACGCAGTCGTCGCCCTCGAGCGCCCGTTCCACCCCGTCGAGGGTGGTGAGCCGCTCACCGGGCCCGGCTCGCCTCACGACCAGGCCTCGGCCTCCCAGGCGGTCCAGGTCGTAGGCGTGGTTGGGCTGGCCGAGGTGCAACATCACGTAGTTCGACACGTCGACGACGTTGTTGATCGGTCGCATCCCGGCGAGGGTCAGGCGATCGGCGAGCCAGGCGGGCGACGGGCCCACCCGCACCCCGCTCAGCACGGTTCCGGTGAAGCGGGGGCAGAGGTCCGGTGCCTCGAGGGCCACGGAAGCCTCTTCCACCTCGGGATCCACTACGCCCGACACCGCGGGGATGGCGAAGGGAAGCCCGAGGGTGGCCGCGAGGTCGCGGGCGATGCCGGCCATGGACAGGGCATCCGGCCGGTTGGGGGTGATGTCGAGGTCGAAGACGGCGTCGGGGGTGATGCCGAGGGCCTCGGCGAGCGGCGTGCCGAGCGGCGCCACGTCCGGCGGCAGGATCGTCAGGCCGTTCGTGCCGTCGTCTGGCATCCCCAGCTCCGAAGGTGAGCAGAGCATGCCGTTGGACCACTCGCCCCGCATCTTGCGCCGGGCGATCTCCACGCC
>WQVT01000196.1 GCA_009785715.1 Acidimicrobiaceae bacterium
AAGCGTCGTCGGAGAAACCGGAGGAAGAAGAATCCCCTGAGGAGCAAGAGGAGCCGATGCAGCAATTGTGGGTCCAGCACGAAGAGGCACCGGAAGAGGAAGAGGAGACGAGCTGACCGGTTCGAGGCTCGTCGTTCTCTGACCATCATCGTGACCGAGCGCGTCAACAGAGCCCAGGAAACCGGGTTCGAAGGCTCCCATCAACGTCGCGCGGACCCCGATCCGCCGGCCCATCCGTCCGGGGAGCAGGCGGCCCGGCCGCCGCAGACCGCGGGCCCGCCAGGCGCACCGGGCCCGGGCGGATCCGGCATCCGCCCCGGAGCGGTGCTCGCCTACCAGCGCAGCGCCGGAAACGCCGCGGTGGCAAGCAGCATCGCCGCACCCCCGCGGCGGCCCAGGCCGAGGCCGGTCGCCCCCGCCTTGCAAGCCTTCCTCCAGAGGGACCTGGCCACCGCGCCGGAGCCGCCAGCCGCGCCACAGCCCGTGGCGCCAGCCGACGATCCGGCCTTCACCAAGGTCACGGGTCAGGTCGCCGAGGCGGCCGCCGGCCAGAAGGCGCACCCGAGCGCATCCTCCAGCGTCGCAGAGGCTCAGGCCGCGGCGGTGGCCCCGCCCAACGACCTTGCCGCCCAGGCCGGCGCGGCGCAGGTGGACAAGATGGCCGGCGCAAAGCCGGGCGGGTTCGACAAGGCGGCCTTCATCGCAGCGGTCGGGAAGGCGATCGACGCCGCCGCCCCGAAGAACGCCGAGGAGGCCACCGACCTCGGGTCGTCCGGCAAGTCGGGGGCGGTCAAGGCCCAGGTCGAGGGGATGGTCGCACAGGGCAAACAGGGCGCGGCCAAGGACATCAAGGGTGCGACCGAGGCTGCTCCGGACCTCTCCTCGGCCACACCGAAGCAGGTCACACCCATGGCGCCGGTCGACCCCGGGGCGCCACCGGCCCCGGTGCCCGGGGGCGAGGCCATGCCCGCGCCACGCGACGCCGAGCAGACCAACCTGGGCAACGGTCCCGCCACCGTCAACAACAAGATGGCGGAGGCGAACGTCACCGAGGAGCAGCTCGCCAGCGGCAACGAGCCGCAGTTCACCCAGGCCCTCGGCGCCAAGCGGGACCTCGAGGTCCACTCGTCGGGCGCGCCGGAACAGGTGCGCAGCCAGGAGGCCCAGGTCCTCGGCTCGGCCCAGGCAGGGGCGTCCGGCGACGCCACCGCCGCACTGGCGGGCATGCACGGGGCCCGGGTGGGCGCGCTGTCCACGGTCGGGAGCAAGAAGGGCGACACCAAGTCGGCCGATGAGGGCAAAAGAGCCGAGATCGCTGCCCACATCGAGGAGGTCTTCTCGAAGACCAAGACCGACGTCGGCCAGATCCTCGACGGCCTGGACAAGGAGGTGGACGACGCCTTCACCTCCGGCGAGAAACAGGCGCGCGATGCCTTCGATGCCAACGTCGCCCGGGACATGGACGCCTGGAAGGACGAGCGCTATTCGGGCATCAGCGGCAAGCTGCGGTGGCTCAAGGACAAGCTGCTCGGGGCGCCGCCGGAGGTCAACCAGATCTTCGCCAAACACCGCAACGCCTACGTGGCCCAGATGAGCACGGTCATCTCGAATGTTGCCGACGTGGTGGGCACCGGCCTGGCCAAGGCCACCCAGCGGATTGCCGACGGCCGTGCCGAGGTCAAGAAGTACATCGCCGAGCAGCCGGCCTCACTCCGCCAGTTCGCCGCCGAGGCTGAGGAGAAGGTCTCCGCCCAGTTCGACTCGCTCGACTCCGATGTCACCGACAAGCAGGAGTCCCTGGCGTCGGACCTGGCGCAGCGCTACACCGAGGCTCGCCAGTCCGTCGACGACTCGATCACCAAGATGCAGGAGGAGAACAAGGGACTGGCAGAGAAGGCCGAGGAAGCGGTCGTCGGGGCCGTCGAGACCATCCTCAAGCTGAAGGACATGCTGCTCGGCGTCCTGTCCCGGGTGGCCGGGGCGGTCACGCGGATCATCGCCGACCCCATCGGCTTCCTCGAGAAGCTGGTCAACGCCGTCAAGACCGGTCTCGGCAACTTCGTGTCGAACATCGGCACCCACCTGAAGAAGGGCCTCACGGACTGGCTCTTCGGTGCCCTGGCGAGCGCGGGGATCGAGATCCCTGACACCTTCGACCTGAAGGGCGTCCTCAAGCTCGTCCTCTCCGTCCTCGGGCTCACCTGGACCAGCATCCGGTCCCGGTTGGTGGCTCAGGTCGGCGAGCCGGTGATGGGCAAGATCGAGCAGAGCGTCGACGTCTTCAAGACCATCGCCACCGAGGGGCTCGGCGGGCTACTGAACTTCGTCGTCGAGAAGCTCGGCGACTTCAAGGAAATGGTGATGGGCGAGATCGAGTCGTTCATCACGGACAAGGTCATCAAGGCCGGGATCGAATGGGTCGTCGGCCTGCTCAACCCGGCCGGCGCCTTCATCAAGGCCTGCGAGGCCATCTACGGCATCGTCATGTTCTTCGTCGAGAAGGGCCAGGCGATCATGGACTTCGTCAACTCGATCCTCGACTCCGTCGAGTCGATCCTTGCCGGCGGGGTCGGGGCGGTGGCCGATCTGATCGAGGGCACGCTCGCCAAGACGATCCCCCTGATCATCGAGTTCCTGGCCGACCTGCTCGGGCTGGGTGGGCTCGGGGACAAGATCAAGGAGATCCTCGGCAAGATCCAGAAGCCGATCAACAAGGTCATCGACGCCGTGATCGGCGGCGCGTTGAAGGTTGGGAAGAAGCTGTTCGGCGGCCTGATCAACAAGGGCAAGGCGGCCGTCGGCTACGTCAAGGGAAAGGTCAAGGCCGGCAAGGAGTGGGTGTCAGGCAAGGTAGAGCAGGTACGGACTCTCTTCTCCGTGAGGGAGTCCTTCGAGGTCGAGGGTGAGGAGCACCAGCTGTACACCGATGGCTCCGAGGACCGACTGGTGGTTGCCTCAGGATCGCCCACCAGCCTGGACAACCACCCGGACGAGGCGGTGAGGGCGGCGTATGCCGAATACGTTCAGGCGATCGCCAAGGCCGCCACACCAGCGGCGAAGAAGGTGGCTTCCAGGGTCCCCCTGGCGAAGATCCTGAAGGCCCTCCGTCGGTGGTTCGCGAAGGCGGGCCGGTCTTCCGGCGACCGGTCGAAGGACCCCCAGGCCAGCGCCCCCGGAATCGGCAACATCGCACCCATGCGCAACCAGCCGTCGCGTCTGTACAAGGCGAACATCCCCGTGTGGCAACTCGAGGCGGAGCACGTCATCCCCCGGGCCATGGTCAATGCCACATTCGAAGGACTCCGGCAGGGGGGCGTCGCCATGGGCTCGCCGGACTACAAGGCTCAGACCACCATCCTCATCTACGCCGGGGCCTCGGATGTCAAGACGCATGGCGCTGGCGCCGACAACGCACAGTCCGCAGAGCTCAAGCGGAAGATCGCCGGCTATGTGAAGACGGCGATGGCTGAGCTGCGGAAGACGAAACCGTCGGACCAGCCTCGGGTAGTCAAGGAAGTCATCTTTCCGGACGTGTTGGGGATGTTGCAGGACTACGCAGAGGACGCGGTTCAGAGAACCTTTGCGGCGGTTCGCGCCGAGAACGCGGTCAATGGGAAACGGCGAGCGAAGCCGGGAAACCCGGAGCCACCGGTGCCCGAGGACAGCAGGCTGGCAGCGGCCGCCAACGCCCAGATGTCGGACGTGCAGGCACAGCTCACAGGCAGGCTCAAGATCGACGGCTGAGCCATGGTGCCCGATCGAGCACCGGCACTCGCCCGAATCTCCGCCTCAGCAGCCGTAGCCCAATGGCTCCTTTTAGCGCAGGCTAAGCGCAGTCCATCACGGTCTAATAGGAGGGGCGGATGCCTACGTACCTGTCACCAGGTGTGTACGTCGAAGAGGTCGACTCCGGCTCACGGCCGATCGAGGGTGCCGGCACGGCCGTCGCCGCCTTCGTCGGCCTGGCGGAGAGAGGGCCGGCCAACGAGCCCGTCCTCATCACCAACTGGAGTCAGTTCACCGAGGCCTTTGGCGGCTTCATCGAAGGGTCCTATCTGGCGCACTCGGTCTACGGTTACTTCCTGAACGGCGGGGGTGCCGCCTACGTGGTCCGGGTCGGCGCGGACCGGGCCGGCCCGACGCCGTCCACGGCGGTGGGCGAGCTGACAGGGGGCGGCGAGGCGAGGGTCGGTGCCTACCGCATCACCGCCCTGGAGGCCGGCCCGAGAGGGGACGAGCTCAGCGTCGAGGTCGCCGCCCCGGGCGAGGGTCAGCCCGAAGACGCCTTCAAGCTGATCGTGCGGCGAGGCGACAACGCCGTCGAGGAGTTCGACGGGCTCGTCACCCGACGGGGCCGCCAGAACGCCGTGACCGTGGTCAACAGCCAGTCCACGCAGATCCGTTTGGAGGAAGCGACCACCGGTGGAGCCCTCCAGCGGCCGGACCCGGGAACTGCCTCACTGTCCGGTGGCACCGCAGCCTCGTCCAACGGCCACCGGCTGTCGCCCGAAGACTACGTCGGTGATTCAGCGGACCGGACCGGCTTCGGCGGCCTCGAGGCCATCGACACCGTCACGATGGTCAGCGTCCCAGACCTCATGGCCGCTTATCAGCGGGGCATGATCGACGTCGAGGGCATGCAGGCCGTGCAGCTGGCGATGATCGCCCACTGCGAGCTGATGGGCGACCGGGTGGCGATCCTCGATCCCCCGCCCGGGCTCAACGCCCAGCAGATCCGGGAGTGGCGGGTCGACAAGGCGGGGTACGACTCCAAGCAGGCGGCGCTCTACTGGCCGTGGGTCAAGGTCTTCGACCCCGCCAGCGGTCAGAACATCTTCGTCCCCCCGAGCGGGCACATGGCCGGCGTCTGGGCCCGCAGTGACGCCGGCCGCGGGGTACACAAGGCGCCCGCCAACGAGGTCCTGCGCGGCGTGGTGTCACTGGAGCTGAACATCACCAAGTCCGAACACGATCTGCTCAATCCCGAGGGCATCAACTGCATCCGCAGCTTCCCGGGGCGCGGCGTACGGGTGTGGGGCGCCCGTACCCTCTCGAGCGATCCCGCGTGGCGCTACCTCAACGTCCGCCGCCTCTTCAACTACCTGGAGAAGTCCATCCTCGACGGCACGGACTGGGTGGTGTTCGAGCCGAACGACGAGGCGCTGTGGGCGAAGATCCGCCGCACGATCGCCTCCTTCCTCGTCATGGAGTGGAGAAAGGGGTCGCTCTTCGGCTCGACCCCAGCCCAGGCCTTCTACGTGAAATGCGACCATGAGACCAATCCCGCCGAGGCCGTCGACCTCGGTCAGGTGATCTGCGAGATCGGGGTCGCACCGGTCAAGCCGGCCGAGTTCGTGGTCTTCCGCCTTTCGCAGTTCTCGGGCGGCACCAGCCTGGTCGAGTAGCGCGTCACCTTTCGATCCACCAGACACCCCTGAGGAGATAGCAC
>WQVT01000197.1 GCA_009785715.1 Acidimicrobiaceae bacterium
CGTCGACTCGCCTTTGCCCTACGTTTCGGCGACGCCAACATGATCCTCTCCGGCCAGCTGAACTCCACGTCGCGGGTGATGTATATCCGGAACATCTCCGACCGGGTCCGCAAGGCGGCGCCGTTCCTCCGCTACGACTCCGACCCGTACACGGTGGTCGCGGACGGGCAGGTGTTCTGGGTCCAGGACGCTTACACGACGACCGCCAACTATCCGTACTCCCAGGTGGCAGACACGAGCCGGATTCCGGGCAACAGCTCGCTCGCCGGCCTGAAGTTCAACTACATCCGCAACTCGGTCAAGGTCGTCATCAACGCCTACAGCGGGCAGATGTGGTTCTTCGTCATGCCCACCAATGACCCGATCATCAAGGTCTACGAGCGGGCGTTCCCCGACCTCTTCACCCCCGTCAGCAAGGCCGACGGCCTCATCCCGGGGATCACCGCCCACTGGCGGTATCCCGAGGACCTGTTCCGGGTGCAGACGAACATGTACGGCCGGTACCACCTGACGAACGTTGACGAGTTCTACAGCCAGGCGCAGTCGTGGACGATCAGCCAGGACCCAGGCAGCGGGCCGCTCTCCAACTCTCCGATCGGCCAGACGGTGCTCGAGGCCAACGGCCGGCTGGCCACGATCACCGCCCGCCTCCAGCCGGAGTACATCCTCGCCACCCTGCCCGGCGACACGAAGCAGGATTTCCTCTCGCTGCAGACGTTCGTGCCCTTGTCGGAGACCAAACAGCAGAACCTGACGGCCTTCATGACCGCATCCGCCGACCCGAGCGATTATGGGCAGTTACACGCCTACGAAACGCCACCGGGGACCAATGTCGACGGGCCGGCGCTGATCACCAATGCGATTCACTCGAGCCAGTCGATCTCCCAGGAATTGACGTTATTGAACCAACAGGGCTCCCAGGTGCTGTTGGGCCAGGTGCAGATCATCCCGATCGACCAGACGTTGCTCTACGTCGAGCCGCTCTACGTCCAGTCCGCCAGCAACCAGGTTCCGTTGCTGAAGGACGTCATCGTCGTCTACCAGGGCAAGGCGTACCACAGCCAGAACACGTCCCTCGACGCCGCCCTGTGCGAGATCCAGAACCCGAATGGCGGCAGGCCGTTCGGCAGCTACTGCTCCACGTCGCAGGCCAACAAGCCGACCACCGTCCCCACGAACGGTGGGTCGGGGAACGACACCGCCCACAACAACGGCACGACGACGACCACGATTGCGCCGGCAACCACCGTGGCGCCGGCAACCACCGTGGCCCCGCCTCCGGCCTCCATCCCGAACGTGACGGCGCCGCACGGCCATCAGACGGTGTCCTCGTTGCTCACCTCCGCTCAGGCCGCCTTCTCGGCCGCCGATGCCGCCCTGAAGGACGGGGACTTGGCCTCCTACCAGAAGTTCAACCAGCAGGCCCAGGCAGACGTCGCTGCGGCGGCGGGCCTGGCGAAGGAGTCGAGTGACACCGCGACTACGGCTGGTGGGGGGGCCGGAAGCGGGGCGACGACGACCACGGCTTCTGCGTCGTCACCCGGCACGATCGCCGAGCACCCGACGACGACAGGGGCGCACTAAAGCCTGTTCGTCGCCCACCCATTGCGTCGCCTGGTGAGCGTGGGTGGATAGCGGACGGGGCGAGGGGCTCCTTTCGGGGGATTCCTACGGCGGGCGGCGGACCCAGCGGATCGAGGCGCTGATTCGGGGTCCCGGGCACGAGGCGGTCTTCGGCACCGCGTGCTGCCAGTGGAGCTGGCTCGTCCCTCCCATGACGAGCACGTCTCCGGAGGCGGGGCGGATGTCGATCGAGTGCCCGCCTCCGGTGGGGCGGAGGAGGAACGGGCGGGCCGCCCCCAGCGTGAGGATGGCGATCAGGGTGTCGTCGAGGTGCCTCAGCTCCCGGTCGGCGTGCCAGGCCACCGAGTCCGAGCCGTCCCGGTAGAAGTTGAGGCCCATCGGGCCGAATCCGGTGCTGTCTTTCGGCAGGTACCGCTCGGTCATGGCCCTGCGATAGTCGGCCAGCATCGGGTCCGGAAGCGTCTCCTGCCCGTCGAACCAACGGGTCAGCCTGGGCTCGTCGACCCACCTCTCGTACATCCAGCGCCGGTGGTGGACCCAGTCCACCTGGTCGATCAGCCGCTCGCACAGTTGGTCGGCGCCGCCCAGCCAGTCCCGTGCCACGTCCACCCAGGCGCCGGCGCCCAGGTCGATCCGCTCCCAGCTGGCATGGGGGTGGATCGTGAGGGGGCCGGAGGCCAGCAGGGAGGGCTGGGTACTGGGCACGCTGGCAGTCTACCGAACGTCTGTTCGTAGGGGCGCGGGAATTCTTTGGACCGCCTCGGAGGGTCTTGGGCGGAGGCGGCGTGGAGGCGATCGCGGGTTCAGGGCGCGATCCGGGGTTGATTGGCGGGGGTGGATCGCGCCCTGAGCAGAGGGCGAACGGCGGCCGGCGGTGTCGGCGTTGGCTTGTGGCGGGTCGGCGCGTCCGTCGGACCCGGGAGGGTGCGTCCTCCGGGGTCGCGCACTCTGCCATCCTCGTGTGGTCCCTCCGATCGTCGGGAGCAGTCCTTGAGCCACTTCGTCGTCACCCAGATCAGCAACCACGGGTATCTCGCCGTGCTGATCTTGATGGTCCTTGAGTCGGCGTGCATCCCGATCCCGAGCGAGGCGATCATGCTCTTCGGCGGGGCACTCGCCGGCGGGCTCACGGTGGCAGGGGTGCACCCCGACCTCAATGTGTGGGGGGTCGCCGCAGCAGGTGCGGCCGGCAACGTGATCGGGTCTGCCATCGCCTATGCCGTCGGCCGGGCCGGGGGCCGGCCGCTCATCGAGCGCTGGGGCCGCTACATCCTCTTGCGCACCCGGGATCTCGACAAGGCCGAGGACTTCTTCCGCCGGAAGGGTGATGTCGCCGTCCTGATCGGCCGGGTCCTGCCGGTCATCCGGACCTTCATCAGCCTGCCCGCCGGCATCGCCGAGATGCCCGTTGTCCGGTTCCTCGTGTTCACGCTTCTCGGGAGCATCCCGTGGACGGTGGCCCTGGCCCTTGCCGGCGACGCGGTCGCCGAGAACTGGCACCAGGTCGAGCGGTACTTCACCGTCGTCACCGTCATCATTGCGGTGATCGTGGTGGCCGCCATTGTCTTCTGGGCGCTCCGGCGGCTGCAGTCCCGCCAGCTGCCGGCGCAGCAGGGGCAGAAGAGCGAGGGGGCGTCGGCTCAGCGATAGCGGGCCGGCAGGCGCGGGTGTGGCGGGTGCGGGCGGAGGGCACGGGAGGCTGGCGGTTCGGGCTTGCCATCGGGGGTGTCGGAGCGGTCAGGATGGCTAGGCAACGGCGTCTTACGGAAGGTCCTCGATCGACATGACCACCCGCCCGGTCCGGCTGTTCGGCGACCCGGTGCTGCGCGCCAAAGCGCCCGCGGTCGTCGACTTCGATGCCCAGCTCCGCCATCTGGTCAAGGACCTGCACGACACCCTGTATAAGGAGCAGGGTTACGGCCTGGCCGCCACCCAGCTCGGCGTCCTCCAGCGGGTGTTCGTGTGGCACGACTCGGATGGAACGGAAGGGCACCTGGTCAACCCGGTTCTCGAGTTCCCAGACGAAGAGGAGCAGGACGGCCCGGAGGGGTGCCTGTCGATCCCCGGCCTGTACTTCGACACCAAGCGGCGGCTCAACACGATCGCCAAGGGGTTCGACATGCACGGTCGTGCCCTGCAGATCGTTGGGACCGAGAAGTTGGCCCGCTGCTTCCAGCACGAGACCGACCATTTGGACGGTGTGTTGTTCGTCGATCGGCTGGATCCCGACGGCCGCAAGGCCGCCATGAAGGCCATCCGGGAGTCGGAGTGGTTCGGGGCAGAGCCGCCCACGGTAAAGGTCAACCCCCATGGCGGTCTCGCTCCGGGGCAGCTGTCGCACCCCGACGAATTCTGACCCCCGACCTGCCGGCGAGGTGCCTCGCGGTGGTATGGTGTCCGGACCGCCGCGGGGTGGAGCAGTCTGGTAGCTCGTCGGGCTCATAACCCGAAGGTCCCGGGTTCAAATCCCGGCCCCGCCACTAAGAAACAGCAGGTCAGGACCGGTCCACGAGGCCGGTCCTTCTGTTTCTCCAGAAAGCATCCCAACTCCCATCCCAACTTCTTGGTACCGTCCCCAGCGTGCGGGGGTCCAAGCGGAAGAAGAAGGATGGCGTCTGGGAGGTGCGGGTCTTCCTCGGCCGAGACCCCATCACGGGCAAGGTCAGGCACCTCAGCAAGACCGTGCACGGCAGCGGCCGCGACGCCGACGACGCCCTCCACGACCTCCTTGCCAAATACGGCGGCGGTGCAGCCGATGGCGTCGGGGCGACCTTCGGGCAGCTCCTCGACCTCTGGCTCGAGGAATGCGAGCGGCTCGACCGATCGCCTACAACCGTTCGCAACTACCGGGCCCAAGTCGAGAAGACGATCCGGCCGGCTCTCGGCAAGGTCAAGGTCAGCCGACTCAGCGCACGCCAGCTCGACGAGCTCTACGGCGTCATAAAGGACCAGGGCGCATCCCCGAAGACCATCCGCAATTACCACGCCACCATCTCCTCCGCTCTGCATCAGGCGGTTCGCTGGGGTTGGGTCCGAGAGAACGTGGCAGATCGGGCACGCCCTCCCCAGGTCAGGCAGCGGCGAGTCCAGGCCCCATCGATCGAGGCAGTGCGGGCCGTGGTCACCGCCGCCGAGGAGCGAGATCCCCGACTGGCACCCCTGCTGATGCTGGCCGCCCTAACCGGGATGCGCCGGGGCGAGCTGTGCGCCCTGCGTTGGAGTGATGTCGACCTGGAGCACGGTGAGCTCGACGTGTCCCGCAGCGTCGTCGTTGCCGTCGGAGGTCTCGCCGAGAAGACAACCAAGACCGATCGGTTCCGCCGGGTCGCACTCGACGACGTCGGCGTGCTCCTGCTGCGCCAGCACTTGGCGAACGTCCAGAAGTGGGCGACGGAAGCCGATACTCAGCTACCGCTGGACGCCTATGTCTTCTCGCCCTACATCGACGGCAGCAAGCCTTTCCGTCCGGACAACGTGACGAGCTTCTTCATCCGGGTCCGTAACTCACTGGGCCTCAGCGACGTTCGCCTTCACGATCTCCGCCACTTCACCGCAACCCAGCTGATCGGCGCCGGCGTCGACGTTCGCACCGTCGCAGGGCGGCTCGGCCATTCAGACCCCTCACTGACGCTCCGTGTCTACAGCCACCTCATCGAGGAGCGAGACCGAGCAGCAGCCTCGATCATGGGACAGGTACTCGGCCCCCGGCCGGAATAGTCGCCGGGCCCGGTTCACAACCGCAAGGGGGGCCAGGCTTCGCCTGGCCCTGCCGCCCCTACCGCCTGTCGGCGGGGGCGGCTCACAAAGAAGAAACTCCCTGAGCATCGGGAACTAGCGCTA
>WQVT01000198.1 GCA_009785715.1 Acidimicrobiaceae bacterium
CCGCACAGCGCCCCCGAGCAACGACGAGACCGGCAGGCCGAGTGCCTTGCCCTTCACGTCGAGCAGGGCGTTCTCCACCGCAGCCACCGCCTGACGGTTGAGCGAGCCGCGAGCCGGTTGAGCAGCCGCCGCCAACGGGAAGGTGACCGCCTCGACGGCCAGCGGATCCTTGCCGAGGACCATGGGGCCGAGCGCCGCCACCACGCCGGTCAGGCCGGGAGACCCGAACCCCTCGCTGAACTCGGACCACCCGACGACCCCCTCGTCGGTGGTGACCTTCAAGAACGTGATCGTCCGCCATCCCAGATCGCAGACGATCGGCTCGAAACCGACAATACGCATGCTGCTCACGCTCCCTTTCAGGCGGTCATGTACGAGGACCGGCGCCCCGATACCCAGGTCCGAAGGCGGTAGATGGAGGTCGACGCCGTGAGGTACAGCTCGGACCAGTCCGGCCCACCCCAGTTGAGGTTGGCGGTGACCTCCGGCATCTCGATGAAGCCGAGCTGCTCCCCGCCCGGGGCGAAGACCCAGATGCCCCCCGGACCGGTCACCCAGAGGTTGCCGCGCTCGTCGCACTTGAGGCCGTCGGGCACGCCCGGCCTCGAGGGGTCACGCAGCTCGGCGAAGACCCGCCCGTTCGAGAGCGCACCCGAGGCGTCCACGTCGAAGACCTTGACCTCGCCTCTCGGCGTGTCGTCGATATAGAGCAGCGATTCCTCCAGACCGAAGCACAGGCCGTTCGGCATCTCGAACTCGTCCCGCTCCACAACCATGGACACCTCACCGGCACCGGAGATCCGGTAGACGCCCTGATAGTCGAGCTCCCTCGGCGGGGCCCCCGCCGAGGCGTGACCACCGCCCCGGCCATAGGAGGGATCGGTGAAGTAGACCGAACCGTCCCGGGCAACGATCACGTCGTTCGGGCTGTTGAGCTCCTTGCCCTCGAAGTGTGTGGCGAGCAGCTCCCGCTCACCGCCGGCGCCCTCACGGACCACCGCGCTCGGGTCGTACTGGCAGATCACCAGGTTGCCCTCCGCGTCCCGAGTCATGCCGTTTCCCTTGTTCGACGGGCGGCGGGACTCGGCCACCCCGGCGCGGGCATCCCACCGCCAGCGGGCGTTGCCGCCGATGTCGCTGAAGAGCAGGCATTCCTCGCGGGCGTCCCAAACCGGCCCTTCGGTGAACACGAACCCACCGGCGAGCTTCTCGATCGGCTCGCCTGCGTCCAGCAGGCCCGCTGCCTCCAAGCCGTCCCTCCCTTCAGCTCCCGACATCGACCCTCCTTCGGTCCTGGCCCCGACACACCATAAGTCCGATCCCTATGCTTGTCCCGGGTTGAGGGACAAAGCGGGGGCAGGGGGGTGGGTGGATTGACGGTCGAAGACGTCGTGGTACTGGTGGGGGTCGGGGACGTCGTCCCCAGCAGGGAGGGGCGGGCCGATGAGCAGTTTGGACCGACCCGGGAGATCCTCCGCAGCGCGGACATCACCTTCGGCCAGCTGGAGACGCCGCTTTCCAACCGCGGCAAACGCCAGCTCTTCGTGGGCCTCGGGGGCGGAGCCTGGGAGGGTGAAGGTTGGGACCCCGACGCGCTCGCCGCACCGATCGGGCGTGCGGGTTTCGACGTGATGTCCTTCGCCGGCAACCACACGATGGACCGCAGCGAGGAGTCGCTCTTCGATTCCATCGACGCCGCGGAGAGGGCGGGGATACGTCTCGTCGGCGCAGGCAGGGACATCGCCGCGGCCCGCGCGCCGGCGGTCCTCGAGCGAAAGGGCAACACCGTCGGCTTCCTCGCCTACTGCTCGGTCCTCCCGAAGGGTTACGAGGCGACGGCGACGCGCTCGGGGTGTGCCCCGATGCGCGCCCGGACGTACTACGAGCAGGTCGACTGGCAGCCGGGGACCCCACCGAGGCGCCACTCGTGGTGCTACGCGGAGGACCTACAGGCGATGGTCGAGGACCTGAAGAACCTCCGCGCCGGGACCGACGTGGTCGTCGTCTCCTTCCACTGGGGCATCCACTTCGAGCCCGGGACGATCGGCCAGTACCAGTTCGAGGCCGCGCACGCCGCGATCGACGCCGGCGCCGACCTTGTCCTCGGACACCACGCCCACATCATGAAGGGCGTCGAGGTCTACAAGGGCAAGGCGATCTTCTACAGCCTCAACAACTTCGTCCTGTTCGCCCGCGACGAGCACGAGCGGATCCTCACCGCCGACTCGCCACCGACGGACTCGCAGAACACCCTGATGGTCAAGGCGCTCATCCGCAACGGAGCGATCGAGCAGGTGCGGGTCGTGCCGATCTGGTTCGACCACCGCGTCGTCCCCGAAGCGGTGCGGGCGGGGGACCCGAGAAACGACGCCGTCTTCGACTACCTGCGCTGGTGCTGCGAGTTCGAGAACCTCGACACCAAGTTCGAGCGTGACGGCGACGAGTTCGTCGTCTTGACCTGAAGCGACCCCGAGGAACCCGCGATGACCACCCCGATCACCCTGCTCGCCACCGGCGACATCTCCCCGAGGCGCGACACCCCCGAGCACCAATTCGACGCCGTCCGGGCCATGCTGCGCTCGGGCGACATCACCTTCGGCCAGCTCGAGAGCGTGCTCACCAAGGAGGGCACCGGACAACTCTGGACCGGTTACGGCCAGCGCCTCGCCGGGCTCCCCGACGATCCCGACGCCGCCGCGAACATCCTCGTCGAGGACGGCTTCGACGTGATGTCCTTCGCCACCAACCACACCATGGACCGCAGCGAAGCCGGCATGGAGAAGACGATGGCCGCCGTGCGCGCCGCCGGCGTCGGCCTCGTCGGCGCCGGCATGAACATCGACGAGGCGCGCGCGCCCTGCGTCATCGAGCGGGCCGGCGCCTCCGTCGGCTTCCTCGCCTACTGCTCGGTCACACCCCGCGGCTACGAGGCGCTGCCCGCGCGTTCGGGCGTCGCACCCGCCCGCGCCCGTACCTTCTACGAACAGGTCGACTGGCAGCCGGCGACCCCGCCCAAGATCTGGACCATCCCCTACCCCGAAGACCTCGCCGCGATGGTCGAAGACATCGAGCGGCTACGACCAAGCGTGGACCTCCTCGTCGTCTCCATGCACGGCGGCATCCACTTCGAGCTCGGCACGGTCGCGATGTACCAGTACGACTACAGCCACGCCGCCATCGACGCCGGCGCGGACACCGTCATCTGGTCCCACGGCCACGTCGCCAAACCGATCGAGGTCTACCACGCAAGGCCGGTCTTCCACGGCCTCGCCAACTTCTCCCTCCTACCCAAAGGTCCCCGCGGCGAGTTCTACGATGGCTCGAAGACCTTCGACTCCTGCCGCACGCAGATCGTAAGACTCCTCGTCGACGACGGCGCGATCACCCGGGTCTCGTTCCTCCCCTGCTGGATCGACGAGCGGCTCACCCCAGAGCCCACCCCGGCAGCCGACCCGCGATTCGGCGACTTCGTCCGATTCATGGAATGGTCCAATGATCACGCCGGCCTCGACACCAAATTCGAAGTCGACGGAGACGAAATCGTGATCGGATCATGAGAATCGGTGTGTTCATGCCCATACGAATGGGCAGCAACGAGCTTCCCGATGCCCGTCAGGTCCAGCAGAACGCCCGGCTGATCGAGGCGGCGGGCCTCGACGGGATCTGGTCGCTCGACATGCTCGGGGCGGCGCAGGTGCAACCGAGGCCGGACCCGCTCACCTGGCTGCTGACCGCCTGTCTGGCAACGGAACACGTCGAGGTGGGCACCGCCGTGTACAACACGGCGCTGCGCCATCCCGTCGACGTTGCGCAGCGCCTGCTGACGATCGAGGCGCTGGTGCCGGGACGCCTCAGCCTCGGCGTCGGGGCCGGATCGACCGGGTCCGCCGATGAGGCGATGGGCGTGACCTTCGAGTCACGGTTCCGTCGCTTCTACGCCAACATGGATGTCCTTCGCCGGCTCTGCTCCGGTGAGCACGTCGTCGACCACGCCCACGGCGCCACGGGCGAAGCGTTCTTCAACCCGCCACCGGCCAGCCCGGGGCCCCGCTTCTATCTCGGCGCCTGGCACAGCCGGGTCACGATGGCACACGCCGTCAAGGAGTACGACGGGTGGTTGTGCTCGGCCGGCTATCTCAGACATCTGCCAGAGCATCAGCGTGAGGCGGGGCCGGGAACCCTCGCCAATGTCGAGAAGGCGATCAGGCTCTACCAGGACATGGGCGGATCCGGGCGAAAGATCCTCTCCACCATCAGCTGGGACTTCGGCGCCCGCTCCGGGCGTCTCGGCGATGACGAGACCTTCAACCTGGCTTGCCCACCCGCCGAAGCAGCCGAACGCCTCCACGCCATCGCCGAACTTGGCTTCGATGACATCCTGCTCATGCAGGCAGGCCAGAGCGGCGCGCCGACGGACAACTCCAGGGGACTCCTCGAGGAACAGCTGGGCCAGCTGCGGACGCTCCTTCCGGAGGACCGACGTCCGGTGGGCAGGGCCGGTTGACCGAGGCCGTGCCCTACGAACTGCTTGACGGGATCCTGGCGACGGCCGGCGTGGACGCCGCCGGCGGTGCCGTCGAATTCGTGGGCTCCGACCCCGTGTTCCCCACCCCCTACCGGATCGGCGATGCGGGCGCCGCGACCATCGGCGCTGCGGCGCTGGCGGCAGCGAGGCTGTGGGAGTCGCGTGCCGGGGAGGCACAGGCCATCCGGGTCCCGGTCGACGCCGCCGCGATAGCCATGCGCTCGTCTCGCTACATCACCACCGACCCCCCGACGCCGCGGCCGTCGACGGGGATGCGGAGCACCGGCTTCTACCGGGCCCGGGACGGCCGGTGGATGTACTTCCAGCGCCTCTTCCCCCACCATCTGGCGCGCCAGCTCGAGGTCCTCCGGTGCGAGGGGAGCGACGACGCCATCGCCAGGGCCGTCTCCGGTTGGGACGGGCCCGAGCTCGAGGAGGCGATCGTGGCCAACGGCGCCACGGGCGCCTTCGTCCGTCACCATGACGAATGGGCGGCCCAACCGCAGGCGAGGGCCCTGGCAGCCCTGCCCCTGCTCGAGATCACCAGGATCGGTGAGAGCCCCGCCGAGCCGCTTCCGCCCGGCCGGCGCCCACTTTCGGGGGTCAAGGTGCTCGACCTCACGCGCGTCCTGGCCGGGCCCACCGCTGCCCGCACCCTCGCCGAGCACGGCGCCGAGGTCCTCCGAGTCGGGACCAGCATCTTCCCGGACAACGACCTGATGATGCGCGACACCGGGCACGGCAAGCGCTCCACCGAGCTCGACCTGACGACAGCCGCCGGGACCGAGGCGCTGCGGGCCCTGATTCCCGGTGCCGACATCTTCTCCCAGGGCTACCGGCCCGGGGCGCTCGATCGCCTCGGCCTCTCCCCCGAGGAAG
>WQVT01000199.1 GCA_009785715.1 Acidimicrobiaceae bacterium
CGGCGACGAGATCGTCGCCATGGACGGCCAGCTCCCCCGAGACATCATCCAGTACCAGCTGCTCGCCGATCAGCCCGAGCTCGACCTCGAGATCCGCCGCGGCGGCCTCGAGCAAACCGTCACCGTGCGCCGGCAGCCGGGTGCGCCGGAGCCCCTCGGGATCGAGGTCGACGCGGCGCTGTTCGACCGGGTGCGCACGTGTGACAACCACTGCGAGTTCTGCTTCATCCACCAGTTGCCGAAAGGCATGCGGCGCAGCCTGTACACCCGCGACGACGACTACCGGCTGTCGTTCCTCTACGGCAACTTCACGACGCTGACGCGCTTCACCGAGGCCGACCTGGAGCGGGTGGTGACCGAGGGTCTCTCTCCGCTGTGGGTGAGCATCCACGCCACCGACCCCGACGTGCGGGCGCGGATGTTGCGTAACCCCCGCGGCGCCACCAGCCTCCGCTGGCTCGCCGCCCTGCTCGAGGCGGGCACCCGGGTCCACGGCCAGGTCGTGGTCTGCCCGGATGTGAACGACGGCGTGATCCTCGGCGACACCCTCGCCGGGGTCCTCGACCTCTTCCCGACGCTCGAGAGCGTGGCGTGCGTGCCGCTCGGGGTGAGCCGGTTCAACGTCGAGGCGGCCATGCGCCCCCACACGCCGGCGGAGGCCGCGACCGTGGTCGAGCTCGTCGAGGGGTGGCAGGAGACGTTCCGGACGGCGATCGGGCGGCCGATGGTCTACGCCTCCGACGAGTACTACCTGCAGGCCGGGCGGGCCCTGCCGGACCTCGCCAGCTACGGCGATATCGCCCAGCACGATAACGGGGTCGGGATGATCCGTGCCTTCGAGGCCCGTTTCGAGGGCCGCTCCGACGCGCCGAGCGGCGGGCCGGGAGGGTTCTTCCAGTCCGTGGACGGCGCCCCCGCCGAGGGGTACCGGGCGCCGCGCACCGCCGGTGGCGTGACGTTCCGGCGTCGCCGGCCTGCGCCCGACGCCCCCGTCGCCGTGCTGACCGGGGGCTACGCGGGGCCGTTGCTGGAAGCGATGGTCTCCTCGGTCCGCCCCGACGCGCGGGTCGTCACCGTCGACAACGAGTTCTTCGGCGGCAACACCGCGGTCGCCGGCCTCCTCACCGGGCCCGACCTGGCACGGGTGCTCGCCGACCAGCCCGCCGGCCATCGCTACCTGCTGCCCGACGTGTGCCTGTCGGGAGGCAGGTTCCTCGACGGCAGCACCCCCGAAGACCTGCCCCGCCCGGTCGAGGTCGTCCCCGCCGACGGGGCGGCCCTGCGCCGGGCGCTGGTTCTCGGGCCGGAGGTGTTCGAGTGACTGGTGGCGGCGTGAACCGGCCGACCGTGGCGGTCGTGGGCCGCCCGAACGTCGGCAAGTCCACGCTCGTGAACCGCATCGTCGGGCGGCGCGAGGCGATCGTGGAGGAGCGGCCCGGGGTGACCCGGGACCGCAAGCTGCTCGACGCCGAATGGGCGGGACGCGAGTTCACGATCGTCGACACCGGCGGGTGGATCGCCGCGGGAGACGGCCTCGACCGGGCCGTCAGCGCCCAGTCGGAGCGGGCCATCAAGGAGGCGTCGGCCGTCCTGTTCGTCGTCGACGCCACCATCGGGATCACCGATGAGGACCAACGGGTGGCGAACCTCCTTCGCCGCGCCGGCCGTCCGACGCTCGTCATCGCCAACAAGGTGGACGCCGAGTCGCGCGACGCCGACGCGTGGGAGTTCGCCGGCTTCGGCCTCGGCGACCCCTGGCCGATCAGCGCGCTGCACGGGCGGGGGACGGGCGACATGCTCGACGAACTGGTGTCCCGGTTCCCGCCGGAGCCGCTTGACGACGAGGTGGGCAAAGGGGGCGCTGATGGCCTCTCCCTGGATGAGGGGCCAGAGGCCCGGGTGCCGGCTGTCGCGATCGTCGGGCGGCCGAACGTCGGGAAGTCGACGCTGTTCAACCGCCTGATCGGTGACCAACGCTCCGTCGTCCACGACCTCCCGGGCACCACCCGGGACGCCGTCGACACCCGGATCAGCACCCCCGAGGGGGACATCCTCTTCATCGACACCGCCGGCATGCGGCGGCGGGCGAAGGAGGCGGAGGGCGCCGAGTACTACTCGCTCGTCCGTGCCCTGCGGGCCATCGACCGCGCCGATGCCGCCCTGCTCGTCATCGATGCCACGGCCGGCGTGACCCGTCAGGATCAGCGTCTGGCGGAGCGGGTCGACGCCGCGGGCAGCCCGGTCGTGGTGGTCCTCAACAAGTGGGAGCTGCTCGACGCCGAGTCCCGGGTGATCGTGCTGGCCGAGGTCGAGGACCGGCTGCTGTTCCTGTCCTACGCCCCGATCCTCAAGGTCTCCGCGCTGACGGGCCTCGGCGTGCACCGGCTGCTCCCCGCGCTGCGCCGGGCCGAGGAGGCCTACCACCGCCGGGTGCCGACGGCGGAGCTGAACAAGGTGCTCGCCGAGGCGCAGGCCGCCCACCGCTCGCCGGGCGGGCGGATCCTCTACGCCACCCAGGGCGCCACCGACCCGCCGACGTTCACCCTGTTCACCACGAAGACCATCCCTGCGCCCTACGTGCGCTACCTCGAGCGCAGGCTGCGCGAGCACTTCGATCTCGGTCCGACCCCGCTCAAGTTCCGGATCCGCCGTCGGTCGGAGTAGTGATCGGCTGAACCGGCCCAGCCGGGCCCGCGGGAGTACCGTTGAGCCATGTTCGCCCAGCCCTGGCTGGCCGCTGCTGCCGTCTGCTGTCTGATCGCCACCGCGTTGTGGGCCCGGGCCGCCCAACGCCTGCGGCGGGCCGTGCGCCGGATCGAGCACGACGAGAAGTCCCTGCCCTCCCGGGGCACGGAGGGCTCGGCCCTGGCGCGCGCCGCCTACGACAAGGACCTGCACACGGCGGTCCTCTACGCGATCCTGACCGTCGGGCTCGGCGTGGCGTCGCTGTCGAAGAGCGCCTGGTTCCAGTTGCCGCTGTTGGCGGTGAGCATCCCGGTGGTGATCAGCATCCGCTTCGCCTCGCGCTTCTTCGACGAGGCCCGGCTCTCCGAGAACCGGGCGCTGCTCGAGCGGAGGGCCGAGGAGGTGCTGGCGCAGGAGGACCTGGCTCCCCGCCAGTGGGCTGCCCGCCTCGCCCCCGAGGACATGCCCCAGATCGATGGGTACGAGATCGGCGCCGTGTACGAGCCCGGCACCGGGATGATGGCCGGCGACTTCTATGACGTGTACCCGACCGGGGCCCAGCGCCTCGCCGTGGTCATCGGCGACGTGGCAGGTCATGGCATCGAACCGTCGATCACGGCATTCCAAGTCAAGTACCTGTTGCGGAACTTCCTGCTCCAGTACCGCGACCCGGCCCAGGCGCTCGAGGAGCTGAACACCGTGCTCTCCGCGAACGGGCGACCGGAGGACCTCGTCTCGGTGTGCGTCGTCGTCTTCGACCTCGAGGCGTCCACCCTCCGCCACGCCTCGGCCGGCCACCCCGCCGCCTGGCTCTGGCACGACTCGGAGATCATCGCCCTGCGCTCCACGGGACCGCTCCTGACCCTGGACCCGAACGGCTCGTACTACTCCCGGGAGATCCGGCTCGACGTCGGGGACCTGGCCCTGCTCTACACGGACGGGTTGTCCGAAGCCCGTTCGGGCGGCCAGCTCTTCGGCGAGGAGCGCGTCGCCGGGGTCATCCGCCGGGACCCGGGCCAGGATGCCAGCACGCTCACCAAGACGCTCCTCGAAGCGGCCCGCGACTTCTCGTCCGCCCCCCTGACCGACGACGTCGCGATCCTCGCCGTGCGTAGGGTCTAGCCGTGCCCTGGTGTGAGTCGTGCAGCAAGTTCTGGAACCCGACCAGCATGGGTGAAGGCGGGAGCTGCCCGACCTGTGGCACGGTCATCGCCAAACCGAGGACCGGGATCCCCTGGCACTTCAAGGTCCTGCTCGTAGGGCTTTGCGGGTACATGGTGTACCGGATCTACTGGTTCGTGGAGTGGCTTCCAAAGCACATCTGACGAAGCGGGCACGCCAGGTCCTCGCCATCGCCCTCCTGCTCGGGGCGGGGTACGCCGGATGGACCCACCGCCACGAGATCGGTCAGGGCTTCGCCCGTCTCGACCATCCGAACTGGGAGTGGCTGATCGCGGCCTGTGCGGTGCAGGCGGCGTCGATGGTGATCTTCGCCCGCCTGCAGCGTTGGTTGCTCCGGTGCGGCGGGGTCCGGGTCCGCCTGCGGGACATGGTCGAGATCACCCTCGCCGGCAACGCGCTCAGCACGTCGTTGCCCGGCGGTGCCGCATGGGCGGCCGGGTGGGTCTGGGGCCAGCTGCGCCGCCGCAACGTGGACCGGGTCCTCGCCGGCTGGGTCGTGCTGGTCGCCGGCGCGCTCGCCAGCTTCGCCCTCTTCCTCCTGGTCGCCCTCGGCGCCGAGATCGCGGGTGGCGAGGGGCCGGTGGCCTCGTTGCGCTGGGTGACGCGGTCGTTGCTCCTGCTCGCGGTGCTGCTGGCGGTCGCGGTCGTCGCCCTGGCCCGCTCCGAGGCGCTGCAACGCCGCTGGGCGTCCCGGGTGGCGGCAAGCCGGACCCGCTCCGGCCTCGTGGCGCGCGCGTTTCGGGGCGTGGATCACCTCGGCCACGAGGTGCGGATCGTGACCCCCACCCCGAGGGCGTGGGCGGAGGCCCTCCTGCTGGCGCTGGCCAACTGGGGAGCCGACCTGGCCACCCTGGTCTTCTGCATCTGGACCGTCCACGCCTCGGTCCCGTGGCGGGGGATCGTCGTCGCCTATGCGCTGACGCAGATCTCGGCCAGCATCCCGATCACCCCGGGGGGCCTCGCCGTGGTCGAGGCCAGTCTGGCCACCCTCCTCGTCGCGTACGGCATGAACTCGACCACGGCGGTAACCGTCGTGGTCCTCTACCGGCTGATCAGCTTCTGGGTGCTGGTGCCGATCGGGTGGGCGGCGTGGGGCCTCCTCGAGCTCACCCAGCGCCGTTCGGAGACGCGCGACCACCCCTGGGCCGTGCACCGCCACCCGCCCCGAGAACCCGGACCGGGCGACGTGCCGGTCGCCCGCCAGGGTCCCGAGCGGTTGATCGGCGCCAGCGAGTGCGACGGCTGCGACGAGGACGGCGGAACCGAACCGCGCTCGCCAGCGGGCTGGAGCGGGGACGTCCGGTCGGGTAGGGTTTTCAGGCTGGATCGCGGGCTGTGGCGCAGTTTGGTTAGCGCGCTTGACTGGGGGTCAAGAGGTCCGGAGTTCAAATCTCCGCAGCCCGACCCTTAGGAGACAAAGAGAGTGCAGCGGTGACGGAGATCGCCGGCGTTATCGGCGCCTACCCTCACACGGACGCCCTGCTCGCCGGACC
>WQVT01000200.1 GCA_009785715.1 Acidimicrobiaceae bacterium
GTCAGGCCGGGCTCCGCGTCGTACCAGCCCGTGAGCAGTGCGGCGAGCTCCCCCGGGGTGCCGGTGAAGATCTCGGCGTCGCTCGTCCAGATCGCCCCATCGAGTTCATCGAGGCGGGCCCTGCGGGCGGCCGCCGCTCCCGGCTCGGGGTCGAGGGCCACCGCCAGGTCGGCGAAGATCCGTACCGGCTCCCCCACCCGCCCGACCTCCTCCTCGAGGCCCCGGATCTCTGCGGTGATCCGCCGCAGCCCGTCGACGTCGTGGGGGGTGATGAAGACGGCGTCGGCGGCGCGTGCCGCGAGGCGGTACGGGACGGTGTTGTGCGCGAGGGCGGCCACCACCGGCTGGGCCTGGGGTGGCCGGGGGGTGATCGACGGTCCCCGCACGGTGAAGAACCGCCCCTCGAAATCGATGTAGTGCAGCTTGTCCCGGTCGACGAACCGCCCGGTGGCGACATCCCGGATCTCGGCGTCGTCCTCCCAGCTGTCCCACAGGCGCCGCATCACCTCGACGAACTCGGCGGCCTCGTCGAACAGGTCCGCCACGAAGGCGGTGACGGCGGGGTCGTCCGCCGGCGCGCCCCACCGGTCGGGGATCTGGCGCCGGCCGAACTGCGCGGCCTCGAGTTGGGTGCTCGAGACCCGGACCTGGACGCCGGCCCGCCCCAGGCTGACGTAGTCGAGTGTGGCGATGGCCTTGGAGTGGTGAAAGGGTTCGGTGTGCGAGGTCGTGGCGACGGGCAGCAACCCGATCCGGCTGGTGGCCGGGCCGACCCGGGCGGCGATCAGCTCCGCATCGAGGCGACCCTTGACGCGGTCCAGCCGATCGTCGTGCACGCCGCGCCGCTCCGAGTCGAGGGCGAGGGTGTCGTTGAAGCCGACGAAGTCGAGCAGTCCACGCTCGGCCTCCCGTGCGAGGTCCACCCAGTACCCACCCCGGAGCAGCTCGCCTGGGCGGGCGCCGGCGGCCCGCCAGGCTGCCGGATGCCAGCCGGCGCCGTCGAGGGTGACGCCGAGTTGCAGGACCGGGGATCTCGACACGGGATGTCGTCCTCTCGCTCTCTTGGTGGCGCTGCGCACGGAAGTTGGCTACCGAATGCCTGGGGTCACGGTACCGGCACCCTATGACAACCCCATCACAAGCGCTAACCCTGATCGACTTGGTCATGTTCGGGGCGGGGCGGGGGGGGGTGGGGTGGGGTGCCGGGTGGCGGGGTGGCGGGTGCTGGAATCGTGTGCTCGGTCGTCGGGTGGCGATTGCCGCTCGGCGGGTGGCGCCGTCGGCTCCACTCGCCGCCCTCGTGAGCGATTCCGGGACATGTGAATGCCATGGAGGGGGGCCTCCTCCGGTAGGAACGTGTTCTTGCCGGAACCATCCGACCAAAGGAGGCCCTGAGGCAAATGTTGCACGTTGGGATGGACTTGAGCAGGACGAGACTGGATGTGCACGTGATGAACGAGGCGGGGGAGACGCTGGAGGTGTCGGCGTGGCCGCCTGATCGGGCTGGCCTGGATCGCTTGGCCGGGCGGGTGCGGATCCTGGGGGGCCCGGTGGTGGGGGTGATCGAGTCGATGAACGGCGCTCGGTTCGTGCACGACCGCTTGGAGCTGGCCGGCTGGTCGGTGGAGATCGCGGACGCGGCGAAGGTGAAGGGGTTGGCTCCTTTGGCGTGTAAGACGGATCGGATCGATGCGTGGGTGTTGGCGGAGTTGTCACGACGGGATTTCGTGCCGGCGATCTGGTTGCCGTCGCCTGCGGTGCGCGCCGAGCGGGAACGAGCCCGGTTCCGGCTGCATTTGGTGCGCCACCGCACGGCGCTGAAGAACCGGGTGCACGCCAGTTTGTTGGCCTTCGGGCATCCTTGCCCCGTCTCGGACCTCTTCGGGGTCACGGGGCGAGCTCTGCTCGCTTCGTTCCGCCTGCCCGAGCCGTGGGCGTCGGATGTGGCCGCGGCGTTGAGCCTGATCGACACGCTCGACGAGCAGATCAAAGGCATCGAGGTCGACCTGCGCCGGCTGGGGGCGGATCACCCCTACGTGCGGTTGTTGCAAACCGTGCCGGGGGTGGGGTGGGTGCTCGCTTACACCATCGCCGCCGAGGTCGGGGACATCTCCCGGTTCTCCTCCCCGAAGAAGCTGGCTGGCTACAGCGGGTTGTGCCCGAAGGTGTACCAGTCGGGCGGGAAGGACCATCGGGGGTCGTTGGCAAAGAACGGCCCGAAGTACCTGCGCTGGGCGCTGATCGAGGCGGCCACCGGGGCGGCACGCCACCCCGCCTACAAGGACCACTACCAAAACACCGCCCGCCGCCTGGGTCGTCAACGCGGGAAGAAGGTCGCCCGGGTCGAGGTGGCCCGCAAACTGTCCGAGGCGATCTGGCACATGTGCACCAACGGGGAGGCCTTCAACCCCGCCGGGGTGCCCAAAGCGGCGTGAGCGCAAAAGACCGCTCGCTCCGGCAGGCCCCACAAATCGTCTGGCCCCCTTGAGGGCCCGTCTGTGAGATGGGCTACCGGAGCGAGTCTCCCATCGACCTGATCCCCCGCTCGAGGGGGCGATAGAGAGCTGAGCACCGCTCGCAGCCAACCCAAGGAGACCACCCCATCAGCCACGTCCCGCAGCCAAACGGCTGCGGGACCCAAACCATGATCACTGACGCCATCTTCACCCCGGCGGCGTCAAGGGCCCTCCGCTTCGCTCCGGGTCCCTCCGGGACGGCCTCACGGCCGCCCTTGACCCCGCCACGCCCGCACCCCAAAGCTGGCGCCCGACGCCAGCCCCTTGACAACCGGCCCCCCTACATAGAGAGCGATTCGCGTTCATGTGCCCGATGCCCGGACATGTGGGTAGCTAGGTGCGGGCGGATTCAGGTGGTGGCCGCGACGAGCTTGCTGAATCGTTCGGCTGGAGTCTCCCATCCGAGGGTCTTGCGGGGGCGTTCATTGATGAGGGCGGCGATGTTGTCGAGGTCGTCTTGGGTGTGGACGGAGAGGTCGGTTCCTTTGGGGAGCCACATGCGGGCGATGCCGTTCCAGTTCTCGTTACTGCCTCGCTGCCAGGGTGAGTGGGGGTCGGCGAAGTAGACGGGGATCCCGGTCGCGACGCTGAAGTTGGTGTGGCGGGCGAGTTCGCTGCCTTGGTCCCAGGTGAGGGAGCGGGCGAGGTGGGCGGGGAGGTGGACGATGTGCTCTGCGATGCGGGCGGCGACGTGATCAGCGGTTTTGTTCTCGAGTTTGATGAGCATGCCCATGCGGGTGGACCGCTCGACCAGGGTGGCGACCGCGCTCGCCCCGCCTGCACCGACGATCAGATCGCCTTCCCAGTGTCCGGGCACGGCCCGGTCGTCCGCCTCGGCGGGCCGTTCGGAAATGTTGACCATCCCCGGTATCCGCCCGCCGCCAGACGCCCGGCAGTGGGGGCGGCGCCGAGCCCGTCCCGAGCGCAAGCAGGCGGCGAGCTCTTTGCGTAGCTCGGGTTTGGCCTGGACGAAGATGGCCTGGTAGATCGCCTCGTGCGACACCCACCAGTCTGCGCTGTTCGGGTGCTGGCGGCGGAGATGGGCGGCGACCATCTCCGGCGACCACTTCTTGGCCCGGATCAGCCCCACGACCTGCTCCCACAGCCACGGGCGGAGCTGGGTCCACCCCGGTTTGGGTCGCCGGGCCGCCCGGGCGGCGCGTTCCTCGGCGGCGTAGGCCCGATAGGCGCCCCGACCGCCGTTGGCGGCGATCTCCCGGCCGATGCTGCCCCGATGACGACCCAGACGCCGAGCGATCTGTGCGTCGGTCTCCCCCGCTTGGATCCCGACGCGGATCTCCTCCCGCTCCGCTGGGCTCAACGCAGTCGGACGACGCACACGCTCGATACCCACTCGGCCACGCTGCTCTCGCTGCCACCTCCCAACGGTGGATACCGCCACCCCCGCCGCCCGGGCCGCCTCCTTCAAGCTGCCCCCAGCCGCCAGTACCACCAACGCCTCTTTGACCAGCTTCTCGTCTGTTGCCGGCCACCCACGCCCCGCCGCCCCCACCCTCACCAGCCCCCTGCGACGCGCAATGCCCATCAGCGTCGAGGCCGGCACACCACTCGCCCGAGACGCCCGGCGGTAACTCACCCCCGACACCACCAACACCAACGCCTCCTCCAGCGCCGCCGGCTCCCAACGCCCTACCCGACCCCTCCTGCCCATCCGACACCTCCAAACACGGAGCTGTCGCGATCACCCCCTGAGGCCGCCGTCAAACGGCGTCACGTGCCGGGCACATGCACACGTTTCGCTCACATGGACCTGTTCTCGTCACAAGGGGGTTGCCGCCACCGATGGGATCCTGGGTCGTGCGCAAGAGCCGGCGGCCGGTGTACCCCGCCTCTCCCACCTACCATCTGCCCGTGCCACCACCGAGCCCCGTCCGCCGGTCATCCGATGGGACCACCAGAGATAGCGTCGGCCGGTCCCGCCAGAACGGCGCCACCCGGGGCGACACCCGGGCGCGGGTGGTGGACGCCGCGTTGCGGGCCTTCGGCACCCGGGGCTACGACGCCACGTCCCTGGACGCCATCGCCGCCGACCTGGGCATCCGCAAGCAGACGATTCTGTACCACTTCCCGTCCAAGGAGGCTCTGCTCGAGGCCGTGGTGGACGAGGCTGGCGCAGAGCTGAGCGGGGTGCTCGAGGACGCGCTCTCCGTCGCCTCCAGTGCGCGGCACCCCTCGGGCGGTCCAGGCTGGGCCCAGGTGGAGGCCATCGTCCGCTCGGTATTCCGCCTGGCAGGCCGCCGTCCAGAGCTCCTCGGGCTTCTGCGGGAGGTCAGCCGGCTCGGTCCGGGGCCGGCGGGGCGGATGATCGGGGTGCTTGAGCCGTTCATCGCGCGCGCAACGGGCTTTTTGCAGGAGCAGATGGCGGCCGGACGGGTGCGTAGCCAGGACGCTCGCCTGCTGCTGCTATCCACGTATTCGGCGGTGATCGGGGTGGCCACCGAGGTCGAGGTTCTGCGTGGCCTGGGCGTCGAGCCCACCGCCCGGTCTCTCGTCCGCCGCCGGAGCGAAGTGCTCGACTTCCTTCGCTCAGCCCTGGTGATCGACCCTGCCCCCCGGCCCGCCGGTCAGGAGGTGACCTCCGAGCCGGAGGTGGCCAGCGAATCCGAGGTGTAATCGGACGTGTTCGACACCGAGGGTTCCGTCGTGCCCGAAGGACCCTGGCCGAAAAGCCGGAGCACGTTGCCCGTGATGCGCTGAACGATTTGGCAGGGCACGCCGGGGCCGCAGCTGTTCAGGAATCCGACCCACCCGATGGTCCCCGTCGAGACGACGCCGGCGTCGCTCTTGCGGACGGTGTA
>WQVT01000201.1 GCA_009785715.1 Acidimicrobiaceae bacterium
CTCCACGAACCCGGCGAGACGAGTGCGGAACTGCTCGACGGTCATCCTCAGGAAATTGAACTTCTGTACGGGCATGTCGATCTGCAGCGTGAAGCCAGCATCGGTGATCGCCTCGTACTCACCGCGCATCGCCTTCGCGTTTGCGGCAATGAACTCTTCCTCGGACGCGTAGTATTCGTTGCCGCCGGGGTTGTAGTTGATGTTGTCCGGGCTCACCGAACACATGAAGAAGTCCTGGGGGTCGAGGCCCTCCGTCGCCGCCTGGAGATTGGCGACGTCCCGCTTGATCTCCGTGTCGATATAGGAGATCGGACCGGTACACACCATCTGCGGGATCGGTATGCCGGTCGCACGGGGGCGGCCGGCGTGGTACTCCGGAAAGTCGGCTTGCTCGGGCCCGGTCGCAGCGACCAGGAGCTTTGACTCATAACCGGCGAGCCGGCGCTCGATGTAGCCCGACCAAGAGCCCATCTTGCTCAGCTCGCCGTCGTTACCGACGTCGAGACCGATTTCACGCTGTGTCTGCACGATCTCCTTGACAGCGGCCGGGAGCGCCGCCAGATATGCAGTGTTGTCGCCGTCGGGCTTCAGAAGACCTTCGATGCTCTTCGGTCGGGGCAGACTTCCCACGTGGCTGGTCAGGATGTGATCGGTACTACGCCGCATTAGCCACCCTCCCTATTCGGAGATCCTCGTTACTTGGTACGAGGCGAGCTGCCACAAACCGTTCTCTTTGACCCATGCCTCGAGCGCGATCCGCTCGGCGGTCGTCTCGTCGTCGATGATGATCTTGCCGGTCAACAGCGCAACGTCCCCGTACACGCGGACCTTCACGTCGATCCACCGCAACCGGCGGACCTGGCTCTGGACCTCTTCGAAGTAGACCTTCTTGTCCTGGGACTTGCCGGTCAGGTGCGTGTAGATCAGGTCTTCCCGCAGGAGCTTCTCGAGTGCCGGCCAGTCCCTCTCGCCGATGCACCGGCACCGCTCATCCTCCGCCGCGAGGACCTCGTCGATCACCGCCTGATTCGCGACGTCGCTCACCTGGGTTCCCCGGCGTCTGACAGGATTGCACCGATCAACTCCAGGATCCGATTCGGCGGGAGGTGCTGCTCGGTAACCCTGGCTGCAAAGGGCGCGAGTGCGTCCTCGATCGCATTGCAGAGGGTGGGCGGCGCGATGATCATGCCCCCCTCGCCCACGCCCCGGAAGTTGACGTCGGCGTCCAGCGGGACGGTTTCGAGGTGCTCGATCTCGAGGCGGGGGATCTCCCAGGCGGTGGGCAACAGGTAGTCCATGAACGTGCTGGCCAGGAACTGCCCGCTCTCCGGGTCATACGCCGAGCGCTCGAGCAACACCGCTCCGATCCCCTGGGCGACCCCGCCCCGTACCTGTCCCTCGACGATGGCCGGGTTGATGAGCGCCCCGCAGTCTTCCGCCACCAGGTAGCGCTCGATGCGCACGAGCCCGGTCTCGGTGTCGACCTCCACGATGGCGGCGTGGCTGCCCCCCGACCAGCCACCTTCGCCGCCGTCGAACGCCGTGGTGACCTCGATGTCGCCCGAGACATCCTCCGGCAGTCGACCCGGCTCATGCGCCGCCTTGGCCACCTCGGCGAGCGACATGGCCCGGGCGGGCACGCCCTGCACCGAGAGGACCCCATCGCTGATCAGCATGTCTTCGACGGCGGCCTCGAAAAGGTGGGAACCGACCTCCTGGACGCGCTTCTTCAGGGCCCTCGCCCCGTGCAGCGATGCTCCACCGGCCATCACCGCCGCCCGGCTCCCGCCGGTCCCGAACCCTTGGGGGACCTGACTCGAGTCACCGACGACCACGCGCACCTGCTCGAAGGGCACCCCGAACTCGTCGGCTGCGACCTGGGCGAAGGTGGTCTGGTGGCTCTGGCCATGCGGCATCTGCGCCGTGAAGACACTCACGGTGCCGTCGTCTTCGAGTCGCATGCGGATCTGCTCCGGACCCCCGATGCCACCGCCCTGTGGCTGGCGAGGCCCCGGGGCGGCCTCGATGTAGGTGGCGAGCCCGAGCCCGAGGTACCTGCCCTGCGCACGGGCCTCGGCCTGTCGCTCCCGGAATGCGCCGAAGTCAACCATCGCCGAGACCCGCTCGAGTGATTCCCGCGCCGTGACGCCGGCCAGGCTCCGGCCCGTCACCATCGCGAGCGGTGGCTCCCCCCGGGTGACCACATTCCGGAGTCGCACGGCGAGGGGTTCGAGCCCGAGCTCCTTCGCGATCAGGTCGATGGTGCGCTCGCGCACCCAGGTCTCCGACGCCCACGGACCGCGGTACGCGACGTACGTCGCCTTGTTGGTGATGATGGCGGTGGACTCGAAGGACAGCGCACCGATCCGGTAGGGCCCGGGCAGCATGTTCTGGACCATGCGCGGCAGCATCCCACCCATGCCCGGATAGGCACCGGTGTCGATAGTCATCTTGACCCGCAGGCCGAGGATGTCGCCTTCGTTCGTGACCGCCGCTTCGACGTCGAAGCTCTCCTCACGGGCCTGGCCGGACGCGGTCAGATTCTCGGTCCGGTCCTCGATCCAGCGCACGGGACGGCCGACGTGGCGGGCCGCCGCGGCAACGGCGATCTCCTCGCGCGACGCGCCCATCTTGAGGCCGAACGAGCCTCCGATATCGTCGGACAGCACCCTGACCTTCTCGATCGGGACGTCGAGCGCCTGGGCGAGGAGCCTCCGGGCGGTCTGCACGCCCTGGTTGGCGGAATAGACCGTCAGCTCTCCCGACTCCGGGTCGTAGCTGCAGGCGATGCCACGGCCTTCCATCGGCACGTTTTGGTGTCGATGCTGACGGAGGTGGGCGCTGACCACCCGGTCGGCCCGGGCGAATGCCCCTTCGACGTCGCCGAACGTGGCGATCTCGGTGCGGTTGAGCACGTTGCTTCCGAGGTCCTCGAAGATCGGCGGGCCGTCCGGGTCCAGGGCCTGCTGCTCGGTGATGACCGAGGGGAGCTCCTCGTAATCCACCTCCACCAGTTCGCAGGCGTCCTCCGCGACGTACCTGCTCTCGGCCACGACGAGGACGACCGGGTCACCGACCAGGCGCACCTTGTCGGTCGCCAATTGGGAAAAGCTCGGGAGCGTGATGCCTCCGGAGAAAATCCCCGCGGCGCCCGGGCCCGGCACGATCAGCGCTTCGAGCTCGGCGCCGGTCAGCACGGCGACGACTCCCGGCACCTCGCGGGCCGCGCTCACCTCCACGCTGCTGATGCGCGCGTGGGCAAAGGGGCTGCGGACGAAGGCGGCGTGCAGCATGCCGGGCAGGCGGACATCGTCGATGTAGTGGCCGCTCCCCGTGAGGATCCGGAGGTCCTCGGATCGTTTGATACTCGACCCGGTATAGCGCTGGGCGATGATGCTCATGCGACGCTGCTCCTCTCCGGCTCCTGAGTCTGTGGCTCGTGGGCGGACGGGACCGGGTGGCCGGCGGCGGCGAGCACCCCGTTCACGATGCTCTCGTAGCCGGTGCAGCGACAGAGATTGCCGGAGAGTGCCGCCCTGATCTCCGGTTCACTCGGTTGCGGGTTGTCGGCCAGCAGCGCGGTGATCTGCATCAGGAAGCCCGGCGTGCAGAACCCGCACTGGAAGCCGTGCGACTCCCACATCGCCCGTTGCAGGGAGTTGAGCTCGCCGCCCTCAGCCAATCCCTCGATCGTCACCACCTCCGCGCCGCGCGCCTGCACCGCCAGCATCAGACAGGCCCGGGCCGGCTGGCCGTTGACGAGGACCGTGCAGGCACCGCACACGCCCTGCTCGCAGCCGAGATGGGTGCCGGTGAGACCCAGATCCTCCCGGATGAAGTCGGCAAGGATCTTGCGGGGCTCGACCGCGCCCGAACGCGCCTCTCCGTTCACGGTGAGCGCCACCTCAAGCATGCTCATGCTGCGACCCCCGCTCGCTGTGTGGCGGCGCGCACCGCCCGTCGTACCAGGACACCGGCAACGTGGCGCCGGTAAGCCGACGATCCATGGATATCGGACGCCGGCGACAGGCTGCCGGCCGTCTGTTCGGCCGCCTCGGCGAGGACCTCGTCGGTGAAGGGAGCAGCGGTCAAAGTTGCCTCCGCGTCAAGTGCCCGTACCGGCACGTCGCTGACCCCCGTGAGGACGAGACGGGCCTCGGTGATCCTGTCGTCTTCAACACGGACCATGGCCGCCGCGCCCACCATCGCGAAGTCACCGTGGCGACGGGCCACCTCCTCGAAGGCGCATCCCGTTCCGGGCGACTGCCGCATGATGCGGATCTCGGTCAGCAACTCGTCCGGCTCGAGCGCGGTCGAGAGGAAACCGGTGAAGAAGTCGGCGGCAGGGATCGTTCGCTCGCCGCGGGTCCGGCTTCGCGCGATCAGCTCGGCCTCAAGGGCCACGGCCGCTGCCGGCAACTCCGCCGCCGGATCACTGTGGGCGAGGCTTCCACCGATCGTTCCCCGGCTCCGGATCGCCGGATGTCCGATAAGCGGAAGCGCGCACGCCAGCAGGGGCGCCGACGCTTCGACCTTTGCGTCCCGCTCTGCCTCGCGCTCGCGGACCATGGCGCCGATCACCAGCCGGCCGTCGTCGATCCGAATCGATTGAAGCTCGGGCACGCCGGCGAGGTCGACCAGACAGGTCGGTCGGGCCAATCTGAAGGACAGGAGCGGGATGAGGCTTTGGCCGCCTGCCAGCGGTCGGGCGTCCTCGCCCAGCTCCTCTACCAATGCGAGCGCCTCGTCAAGCGACTCGGGCGCTCGATACTCGAACGGCGCAGGCTTCACGGCCGCCGCTCCGTCCCCGAGCGTGGGTCGTTCGCCGCGTACACCGAGGTGCTGCGCGCATAGGACTGCGGTTCCTCGGAAGGCATCGGGTACTCGGCCGCGTTCACGACGAGGTCGGCGACGTTCGAGAAGTCCCAGCGGGGCGGGGCGAAGAAGTCGATCAGCCCGACGGGCCCGCCCGTCGAGACCGCCTGGGTCGTATGGATGTCCGGGGGCTTCGAGATCGCAACCGAGGGAGCCGCGAGGACCATGTGCTCGTCCGGCATCCACTCGTTCGCGTTGCGCGACCAGTTCCGCCGCATGTGGTGGACCTGGGTCCCCGAGTGGATCAGGGAGGCCTGCTCGAAGTCCTCGTGATGGTGAGGGCTCATCGCCGTCGCATCACGGGGCGCGCTGCCGACCGGCCACTGGAATCTCGTCATCCCCGTGCGATGGCGGTAGCAGTGCTCCTTCGTCTCGTCGAGGTTGTAGACCCGCAGCTTGTAGCCGCCCGTGGGCTCGGGCCACGGGACGATCGGGGCGATGTTGTCGACC
>WQVT01000202.1 GCA_009785715.1 Acidimicrobiaceae bacterium
GCGCTGGACGCCACCGGAGCGCTGGCACGTGACACTCCGGTTCCTGGGCGAGATGGGCGACGACCAGGTCAGCGCGCTGTGCCACGCGCTCGAGCAGGCGGTCACCGGCGAACTGCCGTGCCACGCGGTCCTCGGGCCGGCCACCGTCCGGCTGGGCAGGGCCGTCCTCACCGTCCCCGTCGCCGGGCTCGACCCACTCGGCACGGCGGTCACCAACGCCACCCGGGCGTTCGGTCAACCACCGGAGGACCGGCCGTTTGTCGGCCACCTGACCATCGCCCGAGGACGGGGTCGCTGGCCGGTGCCGCGGCGGTTGGCGGGGCTCTTGGTGGAGGGTGCATGGGACGTGACCGCCGTGACCCTGGTGCGCAGCCGACTGGGTCGCGGCGGACCCACCTACGACGTCGTGTTCACCGCCACTGGGGGCCGGTAGGGTCGCCACGGTGAGTGATCCATCGAACCCCTTGCTCCCCGGTCCGGCCGCCGATCGCAGTGTCGAGGACTTCGATGACAGCTATGTCGGCACGCCGGCATGGGACATCGGACGGCCCCAGTCGCTCTTCGTCGCGCTCGCCGACGAGGGCGCGATCCGGGGTCGCGTGCTGGACGCCGGCTGTGGGACAGGCGAGCACGTACTCCTGGCGGCATCTCGAGGGCTGGAAGCCACCGGAATCGACGCCTCACCTCGAGCCATCGAGATGGCAAAGGGCAAGGCGATCGAGCGCGGGGTCACCGCCCGCTTCCTCGTCTGGGACGCGCTGGCATTGGCAGATCTCGAGGAACAGTTCGACACCGTTCTCGACAGCGGCCTCTTCCATGTGTTTGACGATGACCGCCGTGCCCGGTATGTCGCTTCCCTCGCGACCGTCGTTCCCGCCGGCGGGCGGGGGCTGCTCGCCTGCTTCAGCGACGCGCAGCCCGGCGTGTGGGGACCGCGCCGCGTTCGAGAAGCGGAGCTCCGGGATGCCTTCGCCGACGGTTGGGTCGTCGAATCCATCGAAGCGGCTCAATTCCAGACGAATAATGCTCCGGAGGGTGCGAAGGCATGGTTGGCCCGCATCGGCCGCGTCACCGGGTGAGCCGGCGGACGCGTTCGGCCAGGGGCCCCTGGACGAAGGTGACGACCCGATCGACGCCTTGGTCCTCCAGCCCCTCGAGTGCTGACGGCCGCAGATCCGAGGACACCGTGACGAGGAGCCCTGACGGGTCGCCTCCCGCGCTGGCCCGGGCCGTCCTGGCCGTTTCGAGCAGCCGCGGGAGGTGGGGACCACCAGGCAGGTTGACGCCGTCGGCGATCCGCCCGGCCAGATCGGCCATCTTGGGCCCGAACCCTCCGAGGACGATCGGTGGCGGAGGCACGGGGCGCAGGAAGCCGCCGACGCCGTTGACCGTCCCGGACCACACCGACCTCATGGTCGTCACGGTCGCCTCCACCGCCGCTCGACGGGAAGCATCACCAGGCACCGGGCGACCCAAGGCTCGTTGCTCGGCGGCGTAGGGCGTGTCCCTGCCGCCGCCGGCGCCAAGGCCCAACAGCAGGCGACCTCCGCTCAGCTCCTGGAGGGTGGCGGCCATGACCGCCAGCGTTCCCGCATCGCGGTTGGCGACGTTGAGGACCATCGGTCCGATCGAGATGCGCGGCACTATCGCCGCAATGCCGGTGAGTGTCGTCCACGACTCCAACACCCGGTCTTGCCCATGGACGGATCCGGCCAGGTGGTCGTACAGCCACACGCCATCAAAGCCTTCAGCCTCCGCCACCACGGCTGCCTCGCGCACCTCCGGCCATGTGGCGCCGAAGGGGTCGAACAACAGGTCGATCTTCACGGCCCCGATCCTGCCCCTGAACGGCTATCCGCGGCCAGCGACAAGGTTTTACAAGGCGGTGAGGATCTCCGGGCCGTCGTCGGTGATGGCGATGGTGTGTTCGCTGTGCGCTGCCCGGCTCCCGCTGGCGGTACGCAGGGTCCATCCGTCGCGGGCGGTCACGTAGTCATCCGTCCCGTCTGCGATGAGCATGGGTTCGAGGGCGAGGACGAGGCCGGGTCGAAGCCGGTATCCGTGGCCGGGGCGTCCCTCGTTGTAGACGAACGGGTCCTCGTGCATGGCTCGGCCGACGCCGTGGCCGCCATGATCGGCGAGCAGCCCGTAGCCGGCCCGGCGGACGGGTCCACCGATGGCGTGGCCGACGTCGCCGAGCTGGCGTCCGGCCTGTGCTGCGCTGATGCCCCGCGCGAGAGCGGCGTCGGTGGCGTTAATCAGATCGATATCGGCTTGGCGCGCTTCTCCGACGATGAAGCTGACAGCCGCGTCGCCGCACCAGCCGCGCAGGAAGGCCCCGCAGTCGATGCTCACCAGGTCGCCGCCGGCGAGGCGGGTGTGGTCGGGGATGCCGTGGACGACCGCGTCGTTGACGCTGGCGCAGATCACCCCCGGATACGGGGCCGGGGCCCACGACGGGTGGTAGCCCAAGAAGGCAGGCGTGGCCCCGGCCTTGTCGATGACCTTCGCCGCCACGCGGCCGAGTTCGGCCAGGGTGACGCCGACCTCAGCGCGATCCCGCACCTCGGCCAGCGCCTCGGCGACCACTCGGCCGGCCTCACGCAGCAGGGCCAGCTCTCGTCGCGTCTTCAGCTCAACCATGATCAGCACCGACTCCTCAACCGACTTGTCCGTATGATCATACCGGTATTATCATACGGGAATGGTCCGAGACCCCTTGCAGCCGTGGGAGATCGAGCGTGGTCGCCGCCTCGGCGAGATCCTGCGCACAGCCCGCGGACCGGCGAGTCTGGGCGAAGTGGCGAACGCGGCTGGCATCTCGGTGGAGACGCTCCGCAAGATCGAGACGGGCAGGATCCCCACACCGGCGTTCTTCACCGTCGTCGCCCTCTCCCGCGTCCTCGGACTGTCCCTGGATGAAGACCTTTCCGTCGATGCTCGTGCCGGGGACGTCAAGTGGAGAGCATCGTAAAAGCAGCGCCCTCAACTAGCCGACCGAGAAGCGCTGGAAGATCACCGCGTAGTCACACCCGGCGACCATTCCCCCGAATCCGGAAATGTTCCGGATGAAGTCGTCGGGGTCGAAGCTTCCACCCAGACCTTCCAGGTACGCCCGGTGTTCTCGCAATGACGCCACTCCGACGTCCAAGGTGTCCGAGACGTCGACGAAGTGGGTCGGAGAGGTCGCCCCGGCGACATAGACATACTTGATGTGCTGCCAGGGATCCCCTTCGTCTCGAAAGAGCCAACGGTTCGCGGCATCCCGGCAGGCATCGAGCACCGCCAGGCCGGTGGCCCGGTGGTCGGCGTGATTGACGACACCCTCGTCGCCCCAGGTCAGCTCGAAATTCATCGTGATCACCACCTCGGGCTTGAGGCGCCGAAAGGCCGCCGCCAAGCCCCGCCGAAGCGCCAGGCCCGCTTCGACCGCGCCATCGGGGTGACCGAGGAACTCCACGTGGCTGACACCGACGACGGCGGCGCTACGGCGCTCTTCTTCCTCCCGCAGCGGTCCGGCCTCCTCAGGGTCGAGCCCGTCGATCCCCGCCTCCCCACTCGTAACCAGGACGTAGCTGACCTCCTTGCCCCGAGAGGTCCAGTGGGCGATGGCACTGGCGGCGCCGTACTCCAGGTCGTCGGGATGGGCCACAACAGCGACGGCACGGGTCCAATCGTCGGGGAAGGGTTCCACCGTTCTCAGCCCGTAAAGCTCCGTGCCGCGACGCAGAACTCGTTGCCCTCGGGATCCTGCATGACGGTCCAGCTGTGTCGGCTACCGAGGCGGTGTTCGGCAACGACTGTCGCTCCCAACCCGACCAGCCGCGCTACGGCCGAGGGATCCGGATCCACCAGATCGAGGTGCATCCGGTTCTTGGCCTGTTTCGGCTCGGGGACCTTCTCGAAGTACCAAGCCGGCTGCGTCCGATCAGGATCACCACCGCCGATGGAGGCAAAGCCAGGACTGCTACCAGGGTCGAGGGGAAGTGCAAGAGCGCCTGACCAGAAGTCCGCCACCTTCATCACGTCGTCGCAGTCGAAGGTGATATTGCCAACCCGTAGCGCCACAAGGCCCTCCTCGGTCGTGCCCAACGCAACCGTACCGGCGCAAGCGGGCAGTAATTCGCTGGTGTCGACCCGCTGGCGGGTGAAAACTCTGCCTATGGCAATGGTCATGGTGCGTCGTGCCCGCGGATCGGCGGTCTCGTTGGGGGTATCAGGAGCTCACTGATCCCTGGGCGTATCGGCTGGTCGAGGCGGCAGGAATACGTCCCGGCGAGCTGGTCCTCGACGTCGGCGCAGGTTACGGGTCCATCACCGCGCACCTGATCGACGAGGGTGCGCGGGTTATCGCGGTGGAGCTTCATCCCGCACGCGCGGCAAGGCTTCGCGAACGCTTCGGATCGTCGATCCTCGTCGTTCAGGCGGACGCGGCCGACCTGCGTCTGCCTCGACAACCCTTCAAGGTGGTAGCCAACCCGCCCTTTGGCATCACGACCGCGCTGCTTCGGAGGCTGCTCGGCCACAACAGTCGCCTCAGCTCCGCAGACGTCGTCGTGCCCGCCCACGTCGCGGCGCGCTGGGCAGCCGGTCGAGCTCCGGGAGCCGACCGCTGGACGGCCGGCTACCGGGCTCACGTCGCGGCGCGCCTGCCGTCCCGAGCGTTCCGGCCACCCGCGCCGATGGCCACGGCGGTCTTGCGCATCGAGCGTCGCGGCCGAAACGGCGCCGACCCGAACGCCCCGCCGCTCAAGTCGCGAGGTCGGCGACCACCGATCGTCGCCATGCGTAGAAATCACGCAGCGCCCCGATCTGTGTTGCGTGGTGATCGACCTCGGTGAGCGTGCCGGCGACGAAGTGTGTGGCCGGGTGAACGGGACCCGGCGGGCCGAGAACGCACAGGCCGCCTCTCGGCGGCTCCCTCGCGTAGGTGTATCCAGCGGTCATCGCTTCGAGTTGTTCGTCGTCGGCTCGCTCGATCGCTCCGCGCAGTTTCCGCCAGCCGTCGCGGAACTCGTTGACGGCCTCTTCAGCGTTGGTGAACATCGGATGATGCGTGAGATAGGGGGACGTCCAGCCACTGGCCATGGTGCGCGTCCCGCCCAAGAAGTCGAGGTCACACAGGCGGCCAGGCATCGATCCCATGTGCCAGTACAACCAGGCGATGGTCGTCATCGGGACCGGCGTCGGCTCGGGTATCGCAAAGTCCGCCACCAGCTCACCGGCTCCGAATGGGTTCGGTGTCCGGCACCGGTCCTGTCGCCGAATGCTCCACGTCGTCGTGAACGGCTCCCAGAAGAACTCACGGTCGGTCAGACC
>WQVT01000203.1 GCA_009785715.1 Acidimicrobiaceae bacterium
CTCCCCCGGCAACGTCGGAGGCACGTCCGCGAGGCGGATCTGCTCGGGCAGGGTCTCGACCCGCGGGACGCCACCACGGCCGTAACAGCCCGTGAGCGCCTCGCCGAGCGCAGCGAGGCGGCGAGCCTGGGCGCCCGCCGAGGGGTCGTCGCCGAGAACGCAGACCTGCAGCTCCACTCCGTCGGTGACGAACCCCCGCCCGGGCGGCAGTGTCGCGCCCCTTGCCGCCTCGGCCAGACCCAGCCAGCCGTAGTCGTCCGGGTCGGCCTGGCGCAACACGATCCGCTCGGACACCACCCCGGAGAGCACCAACGGAAACCCGGCCCGGCGGTCGCACCCGATGACGACATGCAGGCCCGCCGCACGGCCCTCGGAGACCAGCCGGTGGAACCGGTCGAGCAGCTGACCGCCGTCGACCGAGTCGTAGGCGTTGCGGAGCGCCGGGTAGCCGTCGACGAGGAGCAACACCCACGGGAGGGCCTCGATCTGCCGGTACTCCGCCAGCGAGGACATGCCTGTGGCACCGAGGCGCGCCTGGCGCTCGCTGATCAGCGCCTCCAGCATGGCGATCAGCCGCTCGAGCCGTTCTGCGTCATCGGCCGTGACCACCCCGCCGCACTGGGGGAGCGCCTCGAGGGCGAGGAGGCCGCGGCTGGCGGCGTCGATCCCGTAGATGTGGAGATCGTCCGGCGTCAGCCTGGAGGCCAATCCGGCGGCCAGCGTGCGGAGAAACGTGGTCTTGCCCGCCCCGCCCGTGCCGTAGAGGGCCAGGTGCCCGGCGGCTCCGAGGTCGAGGGCGTACGGCCGCTGGCGCTGGGCGTCGGGCTCGTCCACCACGCCGATCACGCTCGCCAACTCGCCGTCGCCGAACGACACGCCGGCGCCGGACTCCCCGAGGTCGACCACCGCCGGAAGCGGGGGGAGCCAGGGCGGCGGGGCAAGCCGCAGGGCGGCCTCCAGCGCAGCGCCGGCCGCGGCATCCACGAGACGCTGCAGGTCCGAATCCCCCTCGACCCGCTCCGGCCCTGCGGCCCCACCCGAAACGCCGTCACCGACCCACCCGGGCATCGACCGCGCCGATACCTCGGGCTCCGGGCGGACCTCGGGCCGGACGGCGCCGACATATGCCGTCTGCACCGGGTCGATCTGGGCGTGCCCCGTGCGCACATACGACCGACCGGGCAGCGAGCGGGGAATGTGGCCGGCATCGCGCTGGCCGATGACGTCGCTCGAATCGGCATCGCTGGCGACGCGCAGCGCGACGCGGAGGTTCGTGTTGGCCCGGATCTTCTCATCGACGACGCCGCTGGGCTGCTGGGTGGCGAGCACGAGGTGCACCCCGAGACTCCGGCCGCGCTGGGCAATGTCAACGACGCCGTCCACGAACTCCGGTACCTCCCGCTTCAAGAACGCGAACTCGTCGATCACGACCACCAGGCTGGCGGGAGCGCGCTCCGGCTGGCGTTGTTCCATCTCGACCAGGTCCTTGGCGCCGGCCATCCCGAGCAGCTGCTCCCGCCGTCGGAGCTCGGCGTTGAGCGAGATCAGCGCCCGATGGGCCAGGTGGCCGTCGAGGTCGGTGAAGAAGCCGACCACGTGCGGCAGACGGACGCAGTCCTTGAACGCCGCGCCGCCCTTGTAGTCCACGAGGACGAACGTCAACCGGTCCGGCGGGTGGGCGGCCGCCAGGGCTGCCACCAGCGTCTGCAGCAACTCGCTCTTGCCCGAGCCGGTCGTCCCGGCCACCAGGGCGTGCGGGCCGTCGCGACGCAGGTCGACCTCGAACGGCCCGGCCGCGCCGACACCGATCACCGCCCCGAGACCGCCAGGCGTTCGTCGCCAGCCTTCGAGGATCGTCGGGGAAGACAGCGGCGGTGAGAGCCCGAGCAGGTCGAGCAAGAGAGCACGACGCGGAAGGTCGCCCCCTCGTCCGACCGTCGAGACGTCGAGCACGGGCGCCAGCGACCGGGCGGCTTCTTCGGCGATCGCAACCGGTACCCCGTCGAGGATCAGCGGGGCGAACCGCTCGCCGGTGGCGGCCACCACCAGTTGGCCGCGGTCCGATTCCACCTCCGCGACGGCGCCGCACTCGCCGGGCAGGGCGTTGGCAGACCCGGCGAGCACCAGACCGGTCACACCGCAGGAGGGCCCCTCCGCCAGGACGTCGGCCAGCACGGCCCGCGGTACCGTGACGTCTCCCGCCACGAACAGCAGCACGTTCGGCGACCAGCGACCGGAATCCTTCCGCTCGTTCACGAGACTGGCGAGACTCCGCAGGCGGGCGCTCATCTCGTCCTCGTTATTCGCGATGGCGATGTCGTCGTCGAGGGAGCGCAGGTGGGGAAGCCACGCCAGCCACTGCCACGCCTCGGCTCGCTCGGGGGGGACCAGGGCGACGATGGCGAGGTCGCGGGGGCTGTGCAGGGTGGCGGCCTGTACAAGCAGGGCACGCGCCAGCCGTTCGCGCCCCTCCAGGGGGCCTGCCACACCGAGCACCAGATCATTGAGGTCGACGATGATCGGGACATCGAGGTCAGAATCGTGCCGGCGCAACAAGTCGGTCAGCCGCGCCGCATGTCCGTCGTCGTCACCGTCCTCGACGCGAGTGGTGCCCTTCCACGCGAGCGACGATGGCTGGTCGGCCAGGCCCACCCGCAGGGCGAGGAAGTCAGGGTCGTCCCTGCGACGCTCCCACAGCCGGGGCGACGCCTGCGTGGCACGGCCGATGAGTTCCGTCGGGTTCGGTGCCGCACCCCGCCTGACCCTGATCGCTTCGGCGTGAGCTCCGGCGGCGTCCACCTCGAGACCGTCCATCGCCGCCGTGAAGCGGGCCTCGTCCCGCCGGTAGTTCCGCCGTCCGCTGCGGTGGTCGGTCACGTAGGACGTCACCGCCATGGCCGGGCTCATCAGGCAAAAAAACAGGTAGTTCGTCTGGTGGAGGGCCGCCGCCATCACCACGCCAAACGCCAGGGGGATCAGGGAGGCGGCCAGTGGAAGCCGGGCGCCCTCGGGCTTGCGGGGTACGTCGGGGAGCGCCAGGTTGGTCTCCGCGCGGCGTGGGGTCACGCGAGGGGGACGGTTGAACAGCAATCGCCCTTCCCTATATCGGATGTCGGCTCGGACTATGGGCAAAGGGCGACCGATGCTGAGGAGCGAGCCGCCCACTTCGACAACAGCACCCTCCGCAAGAGTCTGGGCGCCGGCGAGCCGGTGACCGTCCACCAACGTGCCGTTGGTACTGCCAAGATCCCGGGCCTCGACAGACCCGGCGGTGACCGTCAGCGCGAGGTGGGTGGAGGACACGGAGGGGTCGTCCAGGACCACGTCGCAGTCAGCGCCCCGCCCGAGGGTGTGGGTGCCGGCAGCGAGCGGCACGGAGAGTCCACCGAACGGCCCGCCGACGACCCGCAGCACCCACGGAGTGTCCGGCCGCTCCTCCACCCGGGCGGCCCCGCAGCCGGTCAGGCGGTCTCCCCACCGCAGCTCCAGCGTCTCGATTCGCTGCGCCGGCTCGAGCGCCTGGCCGGTGCGCGCGAGCGTCCACTCCGTCTGGCCACGAAGGCCGGCCGCCTGCGAGCAGGCCGCCAGAAGTTGGCCGACGGCCGCGTCGGGGTCGGCGTCGACGAGCACGGCGCGCGGCTCGGAAAGTTCGGGGTGCTCCACCAGCAACCCGACCTCGAAGCCCATCAGCCTGGAACAGCGGCGCCCTTGGCGTACGCCTTGCGCAGCCCCTGCATCGCCCGGTAGGTGAGCGCCCGGGTGGCCTCCTCGGACAGCCCCATCACGGTGGCGGTCTCGGGCACCGAAAGCTCCTGCAGGTGGCGCAACTCGAGAACCGTCCGGTGTGACGCCGGCAGCGAGGAGAGCGCCCGCAGTGCCGCACCGGCTTCGAGACGACGGTCCACCTGCTCCTCGTGGTCCTCGGCCCTCGCATCGGCGTGGTCGGGATCGGCCAAGGGCACGGGCAACGTCTTGCGAGCCCTACCGACCACCTGGTTGAACGCGATCCGCAAGAGCCACGCGCGTACGGGGATCCCGCGATCTTCCCAGCGGTGGAAGGTCCCATAGGCGCGGGAAAAGGTCTCGGCGGTCAACTCTTCGGCCTCCTCAGCACCCGCCCGCCGTCGGACGAAGGCGTGCACGGCTGCCACGTTGTCTTCGTAGATCCGGTGAAATGCCGCGCGTAGCTCGTCCGAGCCTTGCCGCGGGCGTCGCGACGCGACGGTGTCCCAGATCCCCTCGGTGTCGATCGCCGCCGGCCCTCCGGTCTCCTGCAGCGTCGCCAGTGCACGCTCGAGAGCGGCCAGGGTGCGGGATTCCGAGGCCAGGCCGGCGCGGAGCTCTTCGAGTGACAGGGCGGGGAGGGCGGTCATGCAACGGCGGTGGTCCGCGGCACCGGCACCTGGCCCAGCACACGCTCGAGGATCTCGTCGCCCGTCACGCTGCGAAGTTCGGCCTCGGGACTGAGGAGCATCCGATGGCCGAAGACGGCGGGCAGCACCGCCTTCACGTCCTCGGGAATGACCCACGCCCGGCCTGCAGAGGCAGCCCTGGCCCGGGCCGCCCGCATGAGCGCGACCGTCCCCCGCGGGCTCACGCCGAGGCGCAGCTCTGCGAGTGTGCGGGTGGCGGCGGCGAGTTGGGCCATGTACGTCACGAGGGTCGGATGGACGTGGACCGCCTCGACCGCCTCGAGCATCGCCCGCACCTCGTCGAGGTTCATGACCGGTGAGAGACCGGAGAGCGGCGAGCCGCCCTCGCTCATGGTGACGATCTCGGCCTCGGCCGCGAGGTTCGGATAGCCGACGGAGACGCGCATCAAGAACCGGTCGATCTGCGCCTCCGGCAGACGGTAGGTGCCTTCGAGCTCGATCGGGTTCTGGGTGGCGATGACCAGGAACGGCCGGCCTACCGGGTAGGAGACCGAGTCCACCGTGACCTGACGCTCCTCCATCACCTCGAGGAGCGCCGACTGTGTTTTCGGCGATGCCCGGTTGATTTCGTCTGCCACCACGACGTTTGCGAAGACGGGCCCCTTATGGAAGACGAACTGGCCGCTCTCCTGGCGGTACACGGTGACCCCGGTGACGTCGGTCGGCAGCAGGTCCGGCGTGAATTGGATCCGGTGGAACGAGGCGTCGATAGAGGTCGCGATGGCGCGGGCCAGAGAGGTCTTGCCCACCCCGGGGACGTCTTCGATCAACAGGTGACCCTCCGCGAACAGGCACACGAGGCTCAGCTCGATCACCTCGCGTTTGCCACGAATGACCTGCCCGACCTGCTCGCTGAGCGCCTCGAATCGTGCCGCGAACC
>WQVT01000204.1 GCA_009785715.1 Acidimicrobiaceae bacterium
GAGCTGTACATCTCCGAGACCACCGTGAAGACCCACATCTCCCACGTGCTGGCGAAGCTCGACCTGCGGGACCGGGTGCAGCTGGTGGTGGCCGCCTACGAGCTGGGCCTGCTGGCGCCGGGCGCCTGACCGCTCCCTCTCCCCGAGCCGCCCGGGCGGGGGCTAGTCGGCGAGGCGGATCCGGGCCCAGACCACCTTGTGGTGATCGGCCCCGCGGGGATCGGCCTCCTCGGGGCGTTCGGTCGGCAACGACGGCGTGCTGGCCACCCCCCAGGCGTCGGCGATCCGGTCGACGAGCGCCAGCCCGCGTCCCGAGGGGGTCAGCGAGTCCGGGGTCTGAAGCACGGGCTCTCCGGGGCCGTCGTCTTCGACTTCGACGTCCACGGTGGACCCGTCCCATCCCACCCGGAGGCGGGGCCGGGCGTGGGCGTGGACGACGGCGTTGGCTACCAGCTCGCTGACGACGAGTGCTACCCGCGGGTCCTCGACGCCCCCGATGACCGAGTGCACGAACTCCCGCGCCATCCGGCAGCTGACCGGTGTGGCGGGCAGGGCGATGTCCCTCGGTTCCGGGGTGGCCGGGAGCCGCCTCCGGCTGGCTCCCGTGCTGGTCATAAGGGAATTCTGCCCTCCGGCACCGGGCGCGAAACGACTCCGCGCGGAGCCGTCCGTGGGCGACGGCGAACTTTGCCCTCAGTCTGCGGCAGGATGGTCACCATGAGTGAGGCGGGTCCCGACGCAACCCTGGTCCGGCACGGCGAGACCATCTGGACTCTGAGCGGCCAGCACACCGGCCGCACGGATCTGGAACTGACCGAGATCGGCGAGATGCAGGCCAAACGAGCAGGATCGCTGGTTGGCTCGAAGCCCTTCGATCTCGTCCTCGTGAGCCCTCGACGGCGAGCCAGGCGTACCGCCGAGCTCGCCGGCCTGACGCCCTACGAGATCGAGGATGACCTCCAGGAGTGGGACTACGGCGACTTCGAGGGGCTGACGACCGCCGAGATCCACGAAAAGCACCCGGGCTGGAGCATCTGGAACGGGCCCTGGGTGGGAGGCGAGACCGCCGAGGAGGTCGAGGCCCGGGCCGACCGGGTCATCGCCCGGGTGCGCGGGCTGGGGCCGGGGAGCCGGGTGGCCCTCGTCGCCCACGGCCACTTCCTGCGGGTGCTCGGTGCCCGGTGGGTGGGCCAGCCCGCCACGGGAGGGAAGTCGCTCGGGCTGGACACGGCGGCGGTGTGCCACCTGTCGTGGGAACACGACTACCCGATCGTGCACCGCTGGAACTTCACGGCGCCCTAGACGGCGTCCCGTATCCCGCCCGGCCGAACCCGGCTGCGGGTCGGCCCTGAGGCAGGATGACGGCGTGACCTACCCCGACGCCGCCACCCGGGTCTGCTACCGCCATCCCGGGCGGGTGGCGGGTGCGGTCTGCCGGCGTTGCGAACGCCCGATCTGCACGGAGTGCATGCGGTCGGCGCCGGTCGGCTGGCAGTGCAGCGAATGCGTCCGGCGCGACAGCCGCAGATCGCCGGTCGTTCGGTGGCGCCCGAGCGAGGGAAGGCTGGGAGCCACCCGGCTCACGCCCGTCGTGATCGCCCTCATCGCGATCAACGTGATCGTCTACCTCGCCACCTCGGGGAACCGCACCTCGATCGAGCTGCGCTTCGGCGTGGTCCCGTACCTCATCCATCAGGGGCAGTGGTACCGGCTGCTCACGGGCGCGTTCCTCCACGTGAACGTGACCCACCTGCTGTTCAACATGTTCACCCTCGCGATCATCGGCTCTCCGACCGAGGTCCTCCTCGGGCGGACCCGCTTCCTCGGCACCTACCTCCTGGCCGGCCTCGGCGGCAGCGTCGCCTCGTACCTCTTCGGTGCGCCGAACATCGATGCGGTGGGCGCTTCAGGCGCCATCTTCGGGCTCTTCGGCGCCTACTTCGTGCTCGCCCGACGCCGGCGCTTCGACCTGCGCACCGTGTCGATCCTGATCGCCATCAACCTCGTCATCAGCTTCGCCGACCCCGGCATCGACTGGCTCGGCCACCTCGGCGGGCTCGTGATCGGGGCCGTGGTGGCGTGGGCCTTCGACCAGACCCTGGACGGGCGCGCCCCGGCGTACCGACTGCTCGAGGTGCTCACCGCCGGCGCCACGCTCGGCATACTGGCGCTCCTCGTGCTGGTCCCGCCGGGTCAGCTCAACCTGATGGGATAGCCACGCCCATGCGAGCGATCAAACTGCGAGCGATCAACCGATGATGCGGCGTCTCGTCGTGATCCGTCACGGGCAGACCGCCTGGAACGCCGAGCACCGCTTCCAGGGCCGCACCGACACGCCGCTCGACGAAACCGGCCGCAAGCAGGCGCTCGAGGTGGCGCGGGAGGTCGGGCCCCTGCTCCCCGGCCTGATTCTCTGCAGCGACCTGGCCCGCGCCCGGTGCACCGCCGCACCCCTGGCGGCGGCGACCGGAGCCGAGGTGATCTTCGACGCAAGCCTCGAGGAGATCGACCTCGGCGCGTGGGAGGGGCTCGACCACGCCGAGGCGGAGTCCCGATTCCCGGCGGAGTACGCCGCGTGGAGGGCGGACCTGCCCATCCGCAGGGGTGGCGGGGAGACCGAGGCCGAGGCCGGCGCGAGGGCGGCGGCGTTCATCTCCGCCCAGCTCGCCCGGCCGGACCAGGCGGCGACGGCCACCGTCGCCGTGGTCGCCCACGGGACCGTCCTCCGGGCCGCCCTCTCCAGGCTGGCGGAGGAGGGGGCCATCGACCTCGATGGCCCCTCCCCCCGCTTCGCCAACGCCGAGTGGCGCGTCTTCACCTGGCACCACGCCTGACGGACCGGCGGTTCGCCACCTCGAGGAGCACGTCCGCATGACACGGCCCGTCGAGGGGGCACCAGCACGCCAGGTCGGCGCCGGCCAGCTCGCGCCGTACGTCCTCGACGGTGAAGGAAAGCTCGCCTGCCACGAGTGCCAGGCGGTAGCGATCGGCGCAGCGGGCGCGGTCCCCGTCGGTGCCGACGCGAAACGGGTTGCCCCACCGGGACGGCCGGGCCACCACGACGGTCCCCGGGGGCTTCCGCCACCCCCTGGTCCGGCGGAGCTGGACCCGGGCGGGCATGCCCCCATCTTGACCGAGAGGCCGTAGTGGATCCACGGAGGGCAGGGGCCGGCCACCCGTCAGTAAGCGGGCCCCTGCCCTCCGTCAAGCGCGCACCGGCGGTCTACCGCAGGGGTCCTCAGGCGGCAAGGAATGTGCTGGTAGAGGGGACGAAAGGGCGAACCCGGTGGCCCGAAGGGCCCGAGGGGAGGCACGACCCCGCCGGCACCGACCCACCCTGGTGCCCGGGCCGGGTCGGGTAGGCTGCGCCGGGCAACGGGGCCGCTAACTCAATGGCAGAGTGGGCGCCTTTTAAGCGCACGGTTGCGGGTTCGAGTCCCGCGCGGCCCACCGACCGGCCTCTCCCGTCGCCCGCCGGCGGGCCCGCTCACCCGGCCCCCGTGGCGCTACGCTCGATCGCGTGCGTGTGCTGGTGCGGACACTTGCCGTGGCCCTCACCGTGGCCGGGGTCTTCTGGGTCGGCCGGGAGACCAGGTACGGCGGCCTGCATTCCCTCTTCGAACACTGGTGGTGTCCACTCCCGTTGGTGGCGATCGTCGTGGGCGCCGGCCTCGTCCTCGTCCCGATGCTCTGGCGGCGGGCCGAGGGCACCTGACGCACATGTCCAACGAGGCGGAGACGAGGCGCTGGAACGACGACTACTGGATGAGCGTCTGGCCGAAGCGCGAGGAGCTCACGAACCAGGTCACGGACCTGCTGCTCGACCACCTCCACCCGCAGCCGGGTGAGCACGTGCTCGACGTCGGCTGCGGCGGCGGGCGGAGCACGCTGGCTGCCGGGACGCGCGTCGGCCGGAGCGGGGCGGTCGTCGGCTACGACTTGTCGCAGCCGCTCCTGGCGCTGGCGCGCCGCCGGGCCGAGGAACAGGGCTCGACCAACACCCTCTTCGTCGCCGGCGACGCCCAGACCGCCGCCTTCGAGGGCGCCCCGTTCGACGCCGCGGTGAGCCAGTTCGGCGTGATGTTCTTCGACGACTCGGTTGCGGCGTTCGCCAACATCCACCGTCATCTCAAGCCGGGCGGACGGCTGGCGTTCGTCTGCTGGCAGAGCGCCGAACAGAACGCCTGGAACATCGGGCCGCTCGTCGCCCGCTACGCGCCGGCGCCGGCGCCGCCCGCCGCCGGCAAGAGCCCGACCGGCCCGTTCGCGCTCGCCGACGTGGCTCGCACGACCGACCTCCTGAGGGCGGCGGGCTGGACGGACGTGGAGCGAACCGGCTACGAGATGACGGTCCAGGTGCCACCCGAAACGCTGGCGGACGAGGGGCAACTCGCCTTCGCCGGCGTCCCGGAGCCGGACCGTCCCGCCGCCTGGGAGGCGGTGCAGGGCCTCCTCGCCCGGTTCCCGGGCGTCGGCGGCCGCCTCGAGGTGCCGATCGCCTTTCAGATCTTCGCCGCCCGCGCCTGACGCCTGAACGCCCGGCCCGCGATGCGCCGAGGTCCGTGAGCTAGCCTCCCTCGAATCGGAGATATCTCGATGGACCCGCAACAATTCGTCCCGGCACTCACCGAAAGGATTCCCTACGACCTCGGGGCCGTGGATCTTCGCGCCATCACGACCGACGATGAGCACAACGCCGCGGGGAGCTACGCCTACCCTCCGGGGCCGCGGAACGCCCGCCAGGCCATTGCCTTCTGGCTGTCGTGCCCGGTGCCCGACGGCGTCATGCGCTCCGTGGGGGCCGCCCACACCCGATTGATGCGGGAGCGCCAGGAGGAGGCCAATCAGGTGCTGGCCCGCGGCGCCCTCATGCCGGGGGCGAGGCAGCGCCGGGTCGCCGCCGAGAGCCTCCTCGACCGGGTCCGCTTCATCGACCGCCGCAACCTCCGGTCGGTCATCCGCATCGCCAAGCTCTGCGAGTACGCCGGCGACCTCCCCGAGGGGGAGCAGGAGCGGGTGTACGCCTGCGTCTTCGTCCTCGACACCGGGGAGGCCCTCACGCCGGTCGACCTGGTCGAGGTCTACGACCTGACCGCGATCTGGTCGGCGTTCGAGGACAACCGCGAGCGGCGCGACCAGGCGCAATACGAGGCGATCGTCGAGACCCGCAACATCTGGGCCCGTTCGGTCAGCTCGAGCTCTCCCCTGCGCCCTTACTGAGCCCCACCAGATCGACGTAGTCGTCGATGCGCTCGACGAGGACGTCCAGGCTCGAGCGCCAGAAGGAGTCGTCGGTGATGTCGATGCCGAA
>WQVT01000205.1 GCA_009785715.1 Acidimicrobiaceae bacterium
GACGGCGCGCTCCGCCAGCTGGCCGCCGTCTACACCCACGAGGCCGGCGTCCGGGACCTGGAGCGGCTGGTCGCCAAGGTGCTCCGCAAGGTGGCGGCGACGCTGCCCGACAGCCAGGGCGACGGTGACGAGATCGGCCCCAGCCAGAGCACCATCCCGCCGTCGAAGGCGCACGGGCCGACCGTGGTGGATGAAGAGACGCTGGTCCGGTACGCCGGCAGGCCCAAGTTCACCCCGGAGGTCGCGATGCGCACCGCCGTGCCCGGGGTCGCCACCGGCCTGGCGGTCACCGGCGCCGGCGGGGACGTCCTCTTCATCGAGGCATCCCTGGCGGCGCCCGGCTCCGGTGGCCCGGGGGTGACGCTCACCGGTCAGCTCGGTGACGTGATGAAGGAGAGCGCACAGATCGCGTTGTCCTACCTGCGGGCGCACAGCGAGGAGCTCGGGCTCCCCGTGGCGAAGCTCGCCGAGCGGGGTGTCCACGTCCACGTCCCGGCCGGGGCGGTGCCGAAGGACGGTCCCTCGGCAGGCGTGACGATGACCACCGCACTGGCCTCCCTGCTTTCGGGGCGCCCGGTGCGGACCGAGGTGGCGATGACCGGTGAGGTGTCGCTCACCGGGCGCGTGTTGCCGATCGGTGGCCTGAAGCAGAAGCTGCTGGCGGCCGACCGGGCGGGCATCACCACGGTGATCATCCCGGCCCGCAACGAGCCGGACCTGGACGAGGTCCCGATCGAGGTGCTCGAGCATCTCACGGTCCATCCCGTGACCGACGTCCGGCAGGTGCTGGAGCTGGCGCTCTCCGAGCCGGCCGCGGTCCCCGCCGCCGCCTGATCCAGCTGGCCCCGGGCGAGCCTTCGCCCGGGGCTACCCTGACCCCCGGTGACAACTGACGCGCCCTCGGTCGCGCGGAAGCACTGGTGGTCGCCGCAGCCTCCACCCGACACTCCGCCGACCAGCACGCGGCGGGCCTACCTGGAAGTGCTCCTGGTGTTCGCCGCCTTCTTCGGCGCGGGCATCCTGGCTGCGGGATTCTCGCTCGGCGGAACGCTGCCCCGAACGAACGGGGGCTGGGGTCTGTTCGGCCCGAACGCCTTCGACCAGGTGGCGCAGGCCGGCCTGGCGGTGGCGCTCGTCGTGCTCCTCCTCCGCAACCGGGGGATGTCGCGCCAGGCGTTCGGGCTGGATGTGCCGAGGCAACCGGACGGCAGCTGGGCCCTCGGGCAGATCCTGCGGGTGGCCACCTGGGCCGTCGTTGCGCTGATCGCCGGCAGCCTCGTCACCTCGGCGCTCGCCACCGGCAAGTACGACCTCCCGTCGCATCTGGGCGCACCGTTCCTCTTCTACGCCGCGGCCAGCTCCCTGAACGCCGGCGTGATCGAGGAGGTGGTCGTCCTCGGCTTCGTGGTGGCCACCCTCCGCCAGGCCCGCCGGCCGATGTGGGAGGTGCTCGTCGTCGCGGTGGTCCTGCGGGCCTCCTACCACGTCTATTACGGCCCCGGGGTCGTGGGGATCCTCATCTGGGGGTCGGTGTTCGTCTGGCTGTACCTGCGCACCCGCTCCCTTTTGCCCATCATGGCCGTGCACTTCGCCTGGGATACGACGGTCTTCATGTCGCAGCGCTGGCCCGTTGCGATCCTGTTCGGCCTGCTCATCGTGTTCGTCATGGTGATCGCTGCGCCGATCACGTGGCTCGTAGAGCGCTCGAACCAGCGGCTTGCCACGGCGCCCGGCCTCGCCCTGGCAGGTGCGCCGGCGTGGCCCGGCTACTACGCCCCGCCAGGCTGGCGACCCGATCCCTGGGGCCAGTACCAGTGGCGCTGGTGGGACGGCGTCCGGTGGACGGATACCACGGCCTGAGAACCTGCCAGCTGGGGGGCTCAGATCGAGGTCGAGATCGAAGCGGTAGCGAGGGTGTGCCCGGCGTCGTCGACCACCCGGGCCCCGATGATCGGGGAGGAGATCTGCGGCATCGGTGCCGCCCAGTAACCCGCCCCCTGGGTCAGGTGGAACGACGCAAGCCGCGTCCACTTCCCGTTCTTCTCGCCGACCTCGCAGGTCACCCGGGCATCACCCGTCAGTGAGGACACGGCCACCCACATCCACGGATAGGGGTCGTCGGTGAAGACGACCTGGCCCACCGGCCGCTGATCGTGCAGCAACTCGGCCACCACGGCCTTCCCCTGGGCGGAGGCGACCGCCGGCGGAGTGGTTCGCGCTCCGTGGTGGCCGAGCGCCCAGCCCCCGACGCCAACTGACGCGGTGACGACGGCCGCCGCGAGACCTGCACCGACGGGACGCCACCGGCGCCCCGCGTGGGTGCGCCCGGGCCCCCGGGGCCGGTCCTTCCCGGTGTCCGGCTGGCGGAGGTGGGCCGGCGACGGCAGAGGCTGCGACTGCGGCTGGCTCGTCTGCACGGCCGCCAACACGCTCGCCTCGAACCCGGCGGGCGGTTCGGCGCGGGGCGTCAGCTCGACCAGGCGGTCGGCGACGTCGCCCATGAGCAGCAGTTCGTGCTGGCACGCAGCGCAGTGCTCGACATGTGCCAGGACCTCGGCCCGCTCACGGCCGGGAAGCAGCCCCAGGGCAAGCTCGGGGATCAGGGAATGAACGACGTCGCAGGTGAGCTCAGCCATGCTCGGCTCCCTCCTCCGCTTCGCCCACGGTGGTCCGGTCGGGGTCCGTCCGATCGGCTGGGTCGGGCAGGTCTGCGGCTTCCCCGAGGATCGTGCGGAGGCGTTGCATCGCCGTGCGTATGCGCGTCTTTGCTGTGCCGAGCGGGATCCCCTCCGCCTCGGCCACCTGACTCGCAGACAGACCGATGATGCCGGCCAGGACGACCGCCCGTGCCTGGCCGGCAGGCAGGCTGCGCAAGGCGGCCCGCATCTCGTTCCCCGCCTCGTCGGCCATCGCGCGGCGCTCGGGGGCGTCGACCTCGCCGGCAACCCGGACGAGGAGCTCGGCCGGATCGATCGGGAGCGAGCGTCGGAGCCGGACGGTGTCGATGGCCAGGTTGCGGGTGATCGTCGTCAACCAGGCACTCACCGGCGCCCGGCGGGTGTCATACGTTCCTGCGTGGCGCCAGGCCCGCTCGAAGGACTGCTGGGCGACGTCCTCGGCCTGGTGTTGATCGCCTACCACCGCCAGCGCCACCCCGAAGACCCGGTGCTGGAAGCGGCGCACGAAGGCCAGGCTGAGCTCCTCATCTCCGTTCCCGAAACCGGCCAGCAGCATCTCGTCCGGCAGCTGGTCGACCGGCAGACCAAGACGACGCACACTCAAGAATACGTTTACCTGCCGGTAACGGATTGCCTGCTCAGGGGCCGGAATCGGGGGCCGCGGGAGGTGCGCCACCCTGGCCGGCGCCCCCCTGGCCGGCGCCGGTCGACTCGATCCAGCGGCGGAGGCCGGCGGCGTTGGCGTGGATCCCGTTCACCGTCTCGTGCCTTTGGCGGGCGAGGGGATCCGCCCCATCCAACTCGTGGCCGAAGCGGGCCTCGAGCGCCTCGTCGATATCCCTCCCGGCCCGCCACGCCCCCAGGGCCACCTCTGCCCAGTGGCGCAGCGCGTCCTCGGCCTCGCCCAGCAACTCCGTCGGATTGGTGAGCAGCCCGTAGTGCGCCAGCGCAATCCCCGCCGGCCGGCGCTCGGCGAATTTCCGGAGCGATTCCAGCGCCTGATCCAGGTCGAAGTCCGCCGGCGGCGTGGCCGGGCGAAGGACCCCGACGTCGGGAAGCCGGACCCCGACCGCGTCGCCCGCGAAGAGAATCCCGCTGCCCGAGTCGTGCAGGGCAAGGTGGTGCTTGGCGTGGCCGGGCGAGTCCACCGTGGTCAGGGTGCGCCCCGGCCCGACGGTGATCTGCTCACCGTCGGCCAGCACGTGGATCCGTTCGGGCGGGGTCGGGTCGAGGCGGCCGTACAGGGAGTCGAGCAGGCTGCCGTAAACCTGAGCGGCAGATCGCACCAGCCGCTCCGGGTCGGCCAGGTGCCGGGCGCCGCGTTCATGGACGTAGACGGTGGCGTGCGGGAAGGCACGGGCCACGTCGCCCACACCGCCGGCGTGGTCGAGGTGGATGTGGGTGACCGCTATCCCCGCCAGCTCGCCGGGGGCGAGGCCGAGGACCCTGAGCGCGGCGAGCAACGCCGGCACCGAGCTCTGGCTCCCGGTCTCGATCAGCACGGGGGCAGGACCTTCGATGAGGTAGCCGGCGGTGATCCGTTCCCACCCGGAGAGCAGGGTGTCGATCTCCCATACGCCGGGGGCGAGTTGCGTGGGCATCCGTGCTCAGGGTTGTCCGGTCGGCACGCCGCGCAGCATCCGGGTCGGGTCGAAAACGGTCTCCCCGAGCACGACCCGGCTCTGCATGTCGCGCACCCCCAGCCACCGCAGGTCGTCCACGACCCGCTCGAGGTCTGCCGTATCGGTGCACGCCAGGCGCAGCTGGTAGTCGTACTCGCCGGTGGTGTGGGTGGCGCTCACCACCTGTGGGAGCTCGACCAGGTGCCGCTCGAAGTCGCGGCGGTCGATCTCGTCCTTCAGCTTGACGTCCGACAGGGCCGTCAGGCTGCGACCGAGGGCGCTCAGGTTGAGCTCGGCGTGGTAGCCGAGGATCACCCCGTTTTGCTGGAGCCGGCGCACCCGGTCCGCGGTGCTGTTGGCGCTCAGATGCACGATCCGGGCCAACTCCTGGTACGTCAGGCGACCATCCTGAACCAATGCGGTCGCCAGCTCCCGGTCCAGGCTGTCAATCATCGCACCCCCCGGTGGCATCAGGTAACGAGGCGCATGCGCCTCAGTGGGTGGCACTCTAGGCACTCGCCGTGGTCTCCGCCTCGAAAACAGCGTGGACCGGAGCGGACCTGACCTTTAGGCCCGGCCGGCCAGGATGTCGAGGGTGCGCTCGTGGAGGAGCCCGTTCGAGCTGATCCCGGACCCTCCATCGGCACGGGGATGCCCCTCCAGGTCCGTGAACCGCCCGCCCGCCTCCTCGACGATGACCGCGAGCGGGGCCAGGTCCCACAGGGATGCCACCGGGTCGAGCCCGATGTCGCACGCGCCCTCCGCCACCAGCATGTGCGACCAGAAGTCGCCGAACGACCGGTCCCGCCAGCAGCGGAGCGCGAGGTCGACGACCCGGGTCGTGAGGCCCCGCTCGTCCCAGCCGTCCAGGCTGGCGCCCGACAGCTGTGCGTCCTCCAGGTTGGAGACCCGGGAAACGGCGATCGGCGACCCTCCACGCTTCGCCGCCGGCGGCCCGGGAGGCCGGCTTTCGGCGGCAGGCGCCACGCC
>WQVT01000206.1 GCA_009785715.1 Acidimicrobiaceae bacterium
ACGGGCAGCCGCCAGCAGGCAGGTCCAGGAGTGGACGGCCCGCGCCGTAATCGCCGAGAAACTTGATGAGGTCTTCGCTTAGCCGGGGGCCATGTCGACGAAGCGGCTGTAGTGGCCCTGGAAGGCAACCGTGACAGTCGCGGTCGGGCCGTTGCGGTGCTTGGCAACAATCAGGTCTGCCTCACCCGCCCGCGGTGACTCCCGTTCATAGGCGTCTTCGCGGTGCAAAAGTATAACTACGTCCGAATCCTGCTCAATAGAACCACTTTCCCGCAAATCGGACAACATGGGTTTTTTGTCCTGACGCTGCTCGGGGCCTCGGTTGAGCTGGGACAACGCGACCACCGGGACCTCAAGTTCCTTAGCGAGCAACTTGAGCGACCGGGATAGTTCGGACACCTCTTGCTGCCGGCTTTCCACCCGCTTGGGCGAGGACATCAGCTGGAGGTAGTCGATAATCACGAGCTTCAGATCGTGTCGCTGCTTGAGCCGACGGCACTTGGCGCGGATCTCCATGAGCGACATGTTCGGCGAGTCGTCGATGAAAAGCGGCGCGTCAGCCACCTCGCTCATCCGCTTCGCCAGGCGCCCCCAGTCGTCATCGCTCATCTGTCCGGTTCGCATCACGTGCATGGGCACCCGCGCCTCCGCCGAGAGCAAGCGCATGGTGATCTCGTTCCGTCCCATCTCCAGAGAGAACACCACGGTCGGCAGCCCATGCCGGATCGTCGCGGATCGGGCGAAGTCGAGGGCGAGCGCGGAGTTATGCGTCGGGATCATTGATTCGCTTGCCAGGTAAAGATGATCCGCACTGTCTACCTGAACGCAGCGGACGGGGACACTGGGGACAGGGCGGACTGCGGTGATGAAACGCTCGCTAGTCCTTGGCGTGGTGTGAGACGGCCGACGGTCGCGGTGCACTGCTCTTTTGCGGGCGAGTCGGAACACATCATCGGTCGTGGTGAACGTGAGCGTGTACCCGGTTGAAGACTCCGTCGTTCTCCCGGACACGGGCCTCTCCGACCAGCCGCACCGGTAGCCCAGACCCGTTATCAGATCGCGCACATCACGAGCAAGGCGGCATGAGGTGACAGTGAACTGGACCGAGCCTCCCGAAGTTACCGTCCCGTCCGTGTCGAGAAGTCCTGCCAGGAGAGCCCTGCGCTGCTTTTCCGAAGCCCGGAGGTAGCTCTCCGGGAGGTGCTTGTCCCCCAGTACCCCGAGGGCTCGGAGGACCGCCTGGACGCTTCCGTGGGAACCGATGCAGGCACGGCACATCCCTCGGCCTGACGTAATACCCGTGAACGGATTTCCGCAGCGAGGACATGTCGGCTGAACCCGCCGTTGAGTTCCGGGAATGCGCGATTTTGCGCCGCACACGCGCCCGCAGGTCATGACGTCCGAAGTTGCCGGCGTGAACGGCTTACCGCAGACCAGGCAATTCCTGTCAGGCGACCGTTCCATAATGCGAGGCAGCCTCAACCCGTACGCGTAACGGGAGGCGAGTTTCGGTGCCATGATCCCCTCGGCCTCCACCAGTGACGCGACCTCGGGATCAGCCGAAGTGAAGGTTGCTGAGTTCGTTGATCCGTCGCCGGCCCATACGCCAAGAACGTATGGGGGCAGCGGCAGTTCCTGATCCGGCAGGTCAAGTGGCAACGCGACAGGGACGGCATGATTCAGGCGACGCTCCGCGCGGTTCTGGCTGTAGAGGGAGGCCGCTATGGCGGCCGTTGTCTTGACCAGCTCGTGCACATGCGCCTGAGCGGCGGCAGCCGGTATCTCGACGTGTTCTGCAAGAGCGCTGAGGAGCTCCCGACGCGAGTACACAGGCACTGGCAGGGTGTACGTCCTCATCCCCAATCGTGGGCTGACGCGCCGCGCGGATCGTCGTGGCATCCGTCCCGCGCAAGCTACACGCTTGAGGACCCGGGCCTTGATTACGGTGAGGAACTCGCGTCCCACCTCTTCGGCGGCTTCGCTGGTCGTTACCAGTCTGTCCGGCTCCCGGCGCGCCGCCGCCGCAGCCTGGTGCACTTTCGCGGTCTGCTGCCGGGTCCAGTAGTGACGCGTGACACGCTGGGCCGTCTGACGACGTTCGGCCCGTGTTGTGGTGCGCCACTGGTGCAGCTCGTCGGCAACGATCGCCGTCCCGTCATCAAAGAGGACCTCGTAGCAGGGACGACCGTGCATAACCTCGGTAGCCGCGACGACCCTCGTCGGCTTGCCGTCAGCGCCCATCAGGTAGTCACCGACCTGAACCTCTCCCATGGTCGTCCAGCCGACTGGGGTCGGGAGTGGCGTGTCGAGCGCCAGCGCCTTCCCCACAGCGGGCCTTGCGGCAATGACGATCATCTGGCCGGGGTGCAGGCCGTTGGTGAGGGCGTCGAGGTCGGCGAAACCGGTGGGGACGCCGGAGATGCCGCCGCCGTGGGCGGAGATCGCCTCGATCTCCTCCAGGGCGCCGGGCATGATCTCCGATAGCGGGTGGTAGTCCTCCGCGATCCTGCGGTCGGTCACTCCGTAAACCTCGGCCTGGGCACGGTCGACCAGGTCGTCCGCGTCACTGTCACCGGAGTAGCCGAGTTGCACGATGCGAGTGCCTGCCTCCACGAGCCGCCTCAGGATCGCGCGCTCGCGGACGATCCGCGCATAGTAGCCTGCGTTGGCCGCCGTCGGCACGGAGGCGATGAGCGTGTGCAGGTAGGGCGCGCCGCCGATGCGGCTGAGCTCGCCTCGCCTGGTGAGCTCGTTAGCGACGGTGATCGGGTCGGCGGGCTCACCGCGGGCGTACAGGTCGAGAATCGCCTCGTGAACGATCTGGTGCGCGGGCCGGTAGTGGTCGCCTGGCCTGATGACCTCGATGACGTCCGAGATAGCGTCCTTGGACAGCAGCATGCCACCGAGAACGCACTGCTCCGCGGCGACGTCGTGCGGCGGCATCCGCTCGAACTCCTCGCCACGCTGCGCAATCTCGGCAATGCTCACCAGATGCCCCTCCCCACGCATAACGGCCGACCCCTCGCCGACACCGTTCTACCAAGGGGCTACGACATCCGGGCTTTGACATTCTGTCGGCTCGCGACGCTAGTGCCAACATGCCACTGTGGATAACTTGTGGGGAACCTGTAGCAAGCTTGTGCGCAGGCAGTGGATTACCTTGTGGAAAGCCCACGCGGGCTGTGGCGCACAGCGCGATGACCTGGGAAGACGCAATTCACTGGCTGTGCACGCAAAAAAGTCGGGCATGTTTTTACCCGAAAGTTTTCCACAGGAAATATGCACAGGGCGCAAGGGCGTGCCTGTGGAAAAGGGTTGCGGCTGAGCCGCCCTCGCGTTGCATTATCCCCAGTTCCGCGGGCACCGGTAATCGTCATCCACAGTCCCTCTACGAGGCTGGACGCGGCAAGCGGACCGTTCCCGTGCGCGGCAGCAGAACAGCCTGCGCGACGGGCAAGCGCCGGCTATCCTTCGCGTGTGTGTTCGAGCCTGGGGGACGCTATCCATCGTATCGCTGTGGCGATTGACCAGCTAGCAAGCGATACGAAGGACAAAGCGGACGATCAAGAACTCACCTCGCGGGTGGCCAGCTTGTGGCGACAGGTCGGGGATCTGGACCCCGAGCTCGCGAGGCGCGCGGAAGGGTACACGGGGCAAGCAGACGGCGCGCCCCCGGCCTGAGGGCGCGCCGTCTGCTGGCAACCTGTGGACACAGCAATCCACTTGTGGAAAGCAGTTTCCCTGTGGAAATGCCTGTGGGAAACCAGCCACGGGGCTGTGGATCCCAACGGCAGAAGGAAGGTCCCAGGGCTGGGGATCAGGCTCCGGTGACCTCGATGCCAACCGAGGCAGTCACCTCGGGGTGCAGCCGGACCTGAACCTTGTACGTGCCAGCGGCCTTGATCGGGTCCGTCACCACGATCTTGCGCCGGTCGATGTCCGGCCCGCCCGCGGTCCGCACCGCCTCGGCGATGTCGGTCGCACCGATCGAGCCGAACAGCCGGCCGTTCGAGCCAGCTCGCCGCCTCAGCCGGACGGTCAGCCGCTCCAGCTGGCCGGCGACCGACTGCGCGTCCTCGAGGGTGCGGATCTCGCGCGCCGCGCGGGCCCGCTTGATCAGGTCGACCTGCTTTTCCCCGCCGCGAGTCCACGCGATCGCGAACCCGCGAGGCAGCAGGTAGTTACGGCCGTAGCCCGCGGCCACGTCCACCACGTCGCCGGGGGCGCCGAGGCCACCGACCTCCTGGGTCAGAATGAGCTTCATGCGAGACATTGGTCAGTCCTCCCTTGCCAGCCTCAGCGAGCCGTGCTGGTGTACGGAAGCAGCGCCATCTCGCGCGCGTTCTTAATCGCGGTCGCGACGTCGCGCTGGTGCCGGGTGCAGTTCCCGGTAACCCGGCGCGCGCGGATCTTGCCGCGGTCGGAGATGTACTTGCGGAGCAGGCCCGTGTCCTTGTAGTCGACGTAGCTGATCCGCTCCTGGCAGAACACGCAGACCTTCTTCTTGGGCTTGCGCATTACTGGCTTCGCCATCGTGGTGCTCCTTAGCAGAGCCCCGCTCGATGCGGGGATGGTCGGTTTCTGTTACTTACTTGCTTTTTCAGAACGGCGGTTCGTCGGAGTACCCAGCGGCGTCGGACGCCCATGGGTCCTCGTTCCGGCTGCCGCCGGAAGACTGGCTGCCTTGGCCGCCCTGGCCGCCGTTACCGCCCTGGCCGCCGCCGAATCCGCCACCGCCTCCGGTGCGGTTGGCCCTGGCGACCTTGGCGGAAGCGTTCCGCAGGGACGGGCCGACGTCGTCGACCTCGATCTCGTAGACGGTCCGCTTCTCGCCTTCCTTGGTCTCATAGTTCCGCTGCTTCAGCCGGCCGGTGACGATGACCCGCATGCCGCGCTGGAGCGACTCGGCCACGTTCTCGGCAGCCTGCCGCCACACGTTGCAGGTGAGGAAGAGGCTGTCGCCGTCCTTCCATTCCCCGCTCGCGTTGTCCCGCACGCGCGGCGTCGACGCCACCCGGAAAGTGGCAACCGGCTGGCCGGATGCGGTGAATCGGAGTTCCGGGTCGGCGACGAGGTTGCCGACGACCGTGATGGGGGTGTCTCCTGCCGCCATGGTGGGGCTCCCGGTCCTAGCAGAACTAATAAGTAAGGGGGTGTCTAGCGGTGCTCGGGCCGCAGGACCTTGGTGCGCAGCACTCCCTCGTTGAGGTTGAGCTGGCGGTCGAGCTCCTGGACCGTCGCCGGATTGGCGGTCAGGTCGACGACGGCGTAGATGCCTTCCGGCTTC
>WQVT01000207.1 GCA_009785715.1 Acidimicrobiaceae bacterium
AGCTCCGGCGCCGCCCCGTGCTCGCCGAAGAGGGCGGCGTCCACCTGCTCGGCGTTCCGGACGGCCAGCACCACCACGCCTGCGCCGCGGGCGGCGCCGGCGGGGGTTTCGGCGGTGCGGGCACCCGCCCGAGCGGCCAGGCTCATCCGCTCGGCCAGGGGATCGAAGGCGGTCACGGGGAGGGTCGAGGCGAGGCGCGTGGCCATCGGGAGGCCCATGGCGCCGAGGCCGATCACCGCCACGGCCGGGCCCGGAGCGGGGACTTCGTCAGAGGCGGTGGTCACCGTCGGTCCTTTCGAATGCTCGGCGGACCTGACGTCCGCCGTTGTGCACCAGAACGCGCGGTATACGCGCGTTCTGGTGCACAACGAACAAAATGGCTCACAACGACCTCGAGGCCGCCCCGCCTCACGACCCGCCCCGCAGGGTCGTCACGGCCGCCGCCAGCGCGGCGTCGTCACCGACGTTGCCGGCGAAGACGACGTACGGCACGTGCTCGACGCCCGGCACCGACGCGGACACGGGCTCCCACAGCGACACGATCCCCGGGAGGAGGGTGCCGCGGACCCACGCCCGCCGGATGCCGAGGGCCTCGGTGGCGAGGTCGCTCGAGGTGATCCCACCCTTGCCGATCAGCCAGCGCGGCATCCGCCGATCCGCAAGCGCCCGCACGACCGAGACGAGCACGGCCGAGACGGACCGGGCGATCGCCAGGCTGGCGTCGGCGTCGGGACCGGTGATCACGTCACGGCTCGTCGAAATCACGACGTCGGCCTCTTCGAGGCCCGCCGACGCCCGCCCGACCGCGTCGGCGACCACCGCCGGCCGCGCCGCAGGGTCGAGCAACCTGCGGACGTCGATCTCGATCTCGTGGATCCCCCCGAGTGCCCGCAGGCCCTCGAGCTGCCGGGTGGTCTGGCCGACGTGCGAGCCGACGACCACGAGACCGTTCGGCGCCAGGGCAGGGCCCGCACGACGGGCACGGATGGCGTCGATTGCCGCCGCGTCCAGGGGTGGACGGGCGTCCAGGCCGGCCCGTGCCCGCACGAAGGAGGGGCCGACACGGTAGAGGTACGTCCGCCCCGACGCTTCGGCGGCCAGGAGCGCGAGCGACAGGACCCGCAGGTCGTCATCGGTGACCGCATCGACGACGACGGGCCGGGCGCCGCGAAGCTCCTCGAGGACCGCCGAGACGGCAGACGGCCCGCCGGCCCGAAGCTCCGAGAGGGTGATCCGCTCCACGTCCGCCGCCTTCCAGCGCCCCTCGGTCTTCTCCGAGACCCAGTCGCGCAGGTCGCTGGCGTGGTAGCCGAAGGTGGCATCCCGGGCGAACTCGCTCCGTCCAACGGGCCGCATCCCCGCGGGGGTCCGCAGCCAGTGGACCGAGTCCACCGTCATCCGTCCGCCCTCTACATAGGCGGGGGCGATGACCACACCGTCCACGGCCACACCCACCGCGGCGAGCCCATCCGAGATGGCGTCGGTCTCGAGCGGGTAGTGGCCGCGCAGGGTCGAGTCCCCGCGGGAGGCGATCACGTACCCGACGCCCTCGGCCGCGGACGCGGCAACCAGCGCCGCAGTCACCGAAGCGTTGCGCGCCGCGGCGCCGGCCTCGGAGAGGCTCCGGGTGTTGGTGAGCACGTAGAACGCCGGCGAGTCCTGGACCAGCGCCCAGCGGACGTCGTCGACGCCCCATCTCGTCAACACCGGGACATCGGCAACGGTCTGTGTCCCGGTCGGGTCGTCGTCGAAGACGGCGACACGCCGGCCGGACGCGGCCACGCCGGCCGCCACCGCCCGCGCCGTGACCGAGAAAGGCGGCGGGTGCGGAGCGAGCAGCTCTGCCTCGGGAAGGTCGCGCTGGTGCTCCGGTCTGCCGGTCACCCCCGACGCCGGCGGCGGCTCAGGAGCCGTACTTGACGTAGGTGACGCCGAGGCGCTCGACGAGCGGGCGGAGGCCGTTCACATCCAGGCTGATCTCGCCGTTGCGGAACGACTCCATGTTCTTGGCCTCCTTCGCCACCCGGGCCTCGGAGGCCTCGATGGCGGTCTCGGCCTCGGCGCGGGGCACACACATCACCCCATCGTCGTCGGCGATGATCACGTCGCCGGGCTCGACGTAGACGCCGCCGATGACGACCGGCAGGTTGACCGAGCCGGCCGTCGCCTTGACGGTGCCCTGCGCCGAGACGGCCGTGCTCCACGCCGGGAAGCCCATGTCCTTCAGCTCGGCCGTGTCCCGGATGCCGGTGTCGGTGATCAGGCCCCGCACCCCGCGGGTCTGGCACTGGGTGGCGATCAGCTCGCCGAAGTACCCGTCGGGGCTGGGCGAGGACGGGACGACGACGAGGACGTCGCCGGGGCCGGTCTGCTCGATGGCCACATGGATCATCAGGTTGTCGCCGGGCGCCACCAGGACCGGCACGGCGGTGCCGGCGATGCGGGCGCCGGGGTAGATCGGCCGGAACGAGGGCCCGAAATAGTTGCGCCGCCCGATCGCCTCGTGCACCGTGGCCGTCCCGAGGCGGGCCAGGTGATCGACGAGGTCGATCGGGGTGCGGGGGGGATCTACGACGACCGTCGGGTTCATACCGGTTCTCCTAGCTGCCTGGTGCGACGTGGGTGGACCTTCACGACGCCGATGATTCTTGCCGATGGGGCGAAGTTGGCGCCTCCCGAGCCGCCATCAGCGGCCCCTTTGCCCAAACCCGTCAGGCAGACAGGACGGCGACGACCTCGAGTTGGATCAGCATGTTGCGCTGCAGTTCGTGGTTGTCGGTGTGGCGGGCCGGACGGTCCTCGGGATCGGGGAAGAGCTTCAGCCACTCCTCGTTCACGGCGGTTCGCAGGCTGTTGTCGGCCAGCGCCACCGTCACCCGCACCAGGTCGTCCGTCGAGGCGCCGGCGGCGTCGAGGAACGCCAGCAGGTTGGCGAAGGCGTTGCGCACCTGGGTCGTGCCGTCGTCGGGGATCTCACCGGTCGAACGGTCGGTGCCCATGATCCCCGACGAGTAGACGACGCCCCGGACCTTGGCGCCCATGGGGATCGGTGCGTTGTGCGCCATCCCCTCCACGTCGATCGAGCGCTTCGGGCTCATCTCAGTCCTCGGTGGACTCGCGGCGCTGGAGGAGGTGGTAGCCGTAGTGGGCCCGGGCCTCGCGCAGCGACCCCTTCTCGATCGCCTCGGAGAGGATGCTGGCTTCCCGTTCGGCGATCTCGTTGGCGACCTCCAGCACCTTCTCCTCATAGGCCGCGGGTATGACCACGACCCCGTCGTCGTCTCCGACGAGGATGTCGGCCTGGCGCACCTGGGCGTCCCCGAGGCTCACCGTGCTGCCCATCTCGGCCACCTCGACCCGGTCCTTGCCGGTGCGCATGAACCGGCCGGCCGAGTAGATCGGGTAGTGGATGTCGAGCGCCCGGCGGGTGTCCCGGCAGACCCCGTTGATGGCGGTGCCCGCCACGCCCCGGTGGGCGGCCACCGCGGTGAGAATGTCGCCCCAAACCGTGCAGTCGGTGCGGCCGTCGTTGTCGAGCACGACCACCCACCCGGGCTCGATGTCGTCGATGTAGTCGCCGACCGTCCCGGCGGGATGGCCCGCCGGCACGTAGCGCACGGTGAACGCCCGGCCCACCATCCGCTGGCCGTCGCCGAGCGCCCGGATGCCCCAGGCGCTGCCCGGGAGCCCGAGCCGATCGAGGGCGTCGGACAGCGCCGACGTCGTGTGGCCGGCGAACTCCTTGGGATCCAAACTCAACGTGGTCCTCCTTCTCGGGTCTGGCCCGTGGCGGTCAACCGCGCCCGGCGCCGAGCCTGCTTCTTGTTGCTAGATGATGTGCGGACGCGGGACACCGGACGCCGGCCCTCTCCAAGAGGACGGCGTCCGGCCCCCGAATTCACGCCTGTGGCCTCAGGCCGCCTGGCCCTCCGGCGTCCAACGGGCGAAGGTCATCGCCGTGCCCGTCCCCGCCGGCGAGCGGTAGGCGGGGATGTAGTCGAGCACGTCCATCCGGGCGTCGTGCATGGCCCCGCCGACGACGAGCCAGTTCAGGCACTCCGAGTTCCCGGCCCGGAAGAACTTCTTCGGGATGGCGGCGACGGCGTCGCCGTCGTGGCCGGCCATGGCGTCGATGACCTGCCGGTCGAAGTCCTCGTTGATCAGCGTGTGGCTGAGCCCGCCGCTGGCGGCGAAGCCGACCCTCAGGTCCTCCGGCCACGCCTCGACGGCACGGCGGATCGCCGCCCCGAGCGCCCAGCAACGGCGCGGGCTCATGACGTTCGGCAGATAGAACGTGTTCAGGAACACCGGCAGGATCCGGACCTTCTTCGGCAGCCCGAGGCGGAGGCGGAGGAACGTGAAGGCGTGGCCGAGGCTCAGGCCCTCCTGCTGCTCCGAGAACACCGTGACGTCGAAGTCGTCGTCGATCAGCGACTCGACCAGGCTGCGGCTGAGGTCGGCCGGCACCGGGTAGGGGTCGGGCTGATCGGCGTGGGTCGCCCAGCGCGAAAGCCGGATGTCCGGGGGCGTCTTGGCGAGGCTCTCCTCGGTGTTGCCGAGGTCCCACAGCTCCTCACCGAGGAACAGCCCGAGGGCCGGGTTCCCCTTGGCGCCGAACAGCTCGTGCTGGTCGTCGCCGACGATGACGAGCACGTCCAGATCGGCCTCCTGGAGCTCCTTGCCGAGGGTGTCGAGGTGCTCGTTCGCCCGGGCGTCCTTCTCCTTCCAGACCTCCATCGCCAGCTGCGGCGCGATCTTGGGGTCGGCGTTCGCCACGCGCTCGTCGAACGTCGTGTCGTTGCCGTCCGGGCCCACGTAGCTCTTGACCCGGGCGTCGCGCTCGGCATGGAGGGCCCAGTTATCGGCCCCCGAGCTCAACTGCGGCGTGTGTGAGGTGCCGATCCCCAATACGACCTGTGCCATGGTCCCCTCTTTCTTCGGCTCAGACTCTTCTCTTCAGCCTAGGGCCTCAAACCTTGGCCAGGGCCGGGATGACCTTGGCCGGATTGTGGTGCAGGATCTTCTTCCGGTCCTCGTCGGTGAGCCAGGCGAACGACTCGAGGACCGGGATCTGGTCGTCGCTGGTACGGCCGGTCTCGGGACGGACATCCCGACCAGAGCCGGGGGCCTCGACCCCGAAGCAGATCTGGTCGACGCCGCGCTGCTTGATGGCCGCCTCCAGGAAGTTCAGGTCGTAGCCACAGCTGTCGAAGAACAGGTTCTGCGACAGGTCCTTCTGCGGCAGGTGGTGGTCGGTGGGGACGAAGCGGTTCAGCGCCCCGCC